>CAZVQE010000112.1:0-7521 GCA_964628875.1 uncultured Anaerolineae bacterium | reverse complement strand
CGCCTTTGTCAGATCGCAACCTCACACGCTTGGCGCGTCGCGCGTTTGCGGGGCTGGCGCGCACAGGCGCCTCATTCAGCAATGGCAGTGGCGATTATGCGATTGCATTTTCAGTTGCAGAATCGGCGCGCCGAACATCGCAACGGCGCGCTACGCGCTACGCATATGAAGAGTTGCCAAACGATCAGATGTCGCCACTGTTTCAAGCGGGCATCGAAGCGACTGAAGAGGCGATCTACAACTCGCTGTTTCATGCGCACGACACACACGGTCACGGCGGCACATTTGCGCGCGCGCTCACACTCGACTTATTTCCAGATTTGGCTTAGCGCTACCACGACTCGCCCATGCTCATGCCAAGCGCCTGATAAATTTTGAGCGTAGCATTTGAGCGGTTGAGCGTATAAAAGTGGACGCCTTTGACGCCGTGATCGTATAGGTCAAACACTTGTTGTGTCGCCCAATGCGTGCCAATGCGCTCAACGGCATCGTCATTCTCAGCGCGCAAGACTGCTCGCAGCAATCGCGCAGGAACGCGCGCGCCTAATGCCAACCCTGACATGCGCTTCATACCGCTGATACTGCTGATTGGCATGATGCCGGCGATGATCGGCACTTTGATTCCCGCGATCTCACAGCGCTCACAAAAATCGTAAAAATCGCGATTGTCAAAAAAGAGTTGCGTGCAAATGTAATCTGCGCCCGCATCTATTTTGGCTTTGAGGTGCTCGATCTCCTGCATGCGGTTTGGCGTTTCTGGGTGACCTTCGGGGAATCCAGCCACACCGACACCAAGCTGCGGAAAATGTTGTTTTACAAACGCCACCATCTCCGCGGCGTATTTGAATCCGTCCGCGGCTAGTGTGAAACTGGCGACGCCTTTGGGCGGATCGCCACGCAACGCCAACACATTTTCGACACCTGCATCAGCGTAGCGTTGCAATTGGCGTTTGACTTCGTCTTTGCTGGCGCCGATGGAGGTCAGATGCGCTACGATGTTGAGCGGCGTCTCTTGCTTGATGCGCACAACCAGATTCTCAGTAAGGTGGTTGTTGCTACCGCCCGCACCGTAGGTTACGCTGACAAATGAAGGATTGAGCGGTGTCAGTTGGTTGATGGTCTCAAACAATGCGCGCGACATTTCTTCCGACTTCGGTGGAAAAAACTCAAAACTAAAGTGCGTGCCTTCTTTTTTTAGAATATCAGCGATATGCATGGTTGCGATTGTAATAGCTATTGTGTCTTGAGCAGTTGCAGCGCGTGTTTTTGGGCAGACCACATAATGGCTTTGTCTTGGGCGTTGGTCTCGTGATCGTAGCCCAGCAAATGCAATGTGCCATGCACGACGAGTAGCGCTAGCTCATCGTCGGTTGTGTAATCGGATTTGCGCGCGCTGCGTTTGCGCGCGTTGGCTTTTTGCGCTTGCTCGGCGCAGCGATCCATTGAAATCACGATGTCGCCGAGATAACGCGGCGCGATGGAAGCGCCCTCAAAAGACAAAACGTCAGTCGGTTTGTCCATGCCGCGAAAAGCCAGATTCAACTCATGCAAATGCGCGTCGTCGCTCAGCACGATGCTCATCTCGCGCCCACCGTCGTCACGCAACAATGACGGGTTGCCAACCTGTATGGCGCACAGTGCGGCGCGCTTGATGAGCGATTCGCGTCCGCGCGCGCGATAGCGCGACTTGATGTGTGTGTGAATGGCGATTTGGCTCACGACAGTGTCACCTGCTCCCAATCTGGCGAGAACGATGCAGGCTTGCTCGTTTCAGATAGCGGTTTGCGAGCGGATTTAGTCGCCGTGTTGTCATTTTTGGCGCCAACCTCCGGATAATCTACGCGCGCATGAAATGAACCGCGCAGCGTATCAATAAATGACAAGCGAATTAATTCGATTTCGCGCAAAGTTAGATTAGCTTCATCAAGCTGATGGTCGCTCATGCGATCTTCAAATAATCGCCGCACGATCTGATCCGCGTCTTCGAGTGTGGCGGGACGTTTGGCGCGCACGAGCGCCTCGCAGCTATCTGCCAACATCAACAAAGCCGTCTCACGCGATTGTGGGCGCGGGCCCGGATAGCGATAGGGTGCGTCATCCACCAATTCGTTGTTGTTGGCTTTTACTGCGCGCGCATAGGCGGCGCCTGTGCGCGTGGTGCCATGATGCTCGGCAATAAACGCGCGCACCTCAAGCGGCAAGTGATAACGCCGCGCGAGGCGCAGTCCCTCGGTGACGTGTTCGTGCAGCACATGTGCGCTTTCGAGCGGCGTCAGCTCATCGTGTGGATTTGCGCCACCCATCTGATTCTCTATAAACATGAATGGCTGTTTGAGCTTGCCGATATCGTGATAGTACGCGCCAACGCGGGTGAGCAATGAGTCGGCTTCGATGGATTCTGCGCCATGCTCTGCCAGATTTGCCACCATCAGACTGTGATGATACGTGCCGGGCGCTTCATGCAGAAGGCGTTGGATCGCGGGGTGCGATGGACGCGCTAACTCCATGAGTTGCAGCGGTGTGATCATGCCAAATAGCCAGCCCGCGAGATACAACAAAATCGGTGCTAACGCAACTGAGATCAGGCAACCCGCCAGCGCCACCATTTGCTTTGTGAGCCATGCAAGCCAGTCGCCATCGGTCGTCCATGCTTGCGCCGAGAAGATAGCCACGACCAGGAGTTGCCCGATTGCAGCGATTAAACCTGCCCGCACAAAATCTGTGGTGCGCTCTGGGCGACGCAACGCCAACACCGTAATGACTCCAGCTGCAGCGTAGACCGCAGCGAGTTCGATAGGCTTGTCAGAGTTCATGCCTGCCAGTACAGCCAACATCGCCGCAGATGCGATTCCCATCAGCTCGCCCGACCACACCGTGATGACCATGCCAACCGACGCGAGTGGCAAAATGTAGGGCAGAAACTGGCGACCGGGCACGAGCCAGCGCGTCAAAAATAACGCGCCGATAAACAGCAACGCGCTCAGCGTGATGGAGCGCAGACGCAGACGATAGCTGCTACGCGCGAGTGACAAGCCGCACACCAGCACGGTAAATGCGCTGATCGCAATCACAATAAGCACATCAAGCCATGTCACTGCCGCGCCCGTCAGATTGAGTTTGTTGAGCGCCTCGAGGTCAGCCTGCCCGATGATCTCGCCGCCGCGCACGACGATCTGATTTGGCTCAAAGGTGCGCTCGACGGGTTTGACCTGCGCGCGTGCGCGCTGACGCGCGGCATTGGTGGCGACTGTGTCAAAGCTCGTGTTTGGCACGAGCAACGCCGATACGATACCCGTCATCAGGCTGGCTTCGTCGGTTCCAAAGATCAAACTAATCATGCTAGGCACACGCGCCTTGACGCTGTCTATGTTGTCGGTGCGAATCGAAGATCGCAACAACTCATCAAGTATCGAGACGATGCGCGAGTCAATGACTTGCCAGCGCGCATCGTCGAGTTTGAGAATGGCGCGCGCGGCGTTTTCGTTGAGCGGCAAATTTGGCAAGCCCGTAAGCTGACGCAAACGATCGCCATCATCAGTCTGTTTGTTGGTGCGAATTTGTCCGATCTTGTCAAGGGTCTCACGCGCGAGGTTGAGCTGTCGGCGTGCGATCTGCGCATCGGGTGGTGTGTAGATTGGCGCCACCGCAGCTGAGGCCAGCTCTGCTTGGCGATTGGTCTCAACCTCGCTGACAAAGTTTGTCCGCGAGATTGCGCGGATGTCGCGCGGAGCAACGTCACCGACCTTGAGCGCGCCTTCGCGGCTAATGAGCGCTGGCAGCAACTGCGCGGCGGCAATTCCCACAAAGGTCAAAAGTCCAATGATCCAGAGCGATAACGTGCGATGACGCGCCGCGCTGTAGGACACTGTGCGACTGACGGTTTGCACAGTTCCGATGGGCGAGCTTAGCTTGCCCTGATCTTCGATTGCCGAATTTGAATTTGGCATCATGCCCTGCGAATCGCCGCAGGGCATGAACTATAGCCGTATTTGATGTGGCTGATGAATTTTGGGAGTGGTCAGCTCAACGAACTGCGCACAACCTCGCTGACCATCTTGCCATCCGCTAGGTCTTTCACTTTCGGCATGAGCGCTTTCATCACTTCGCCTTGTTGTTTGATCGAGGTTGCGCCGACCTCAGCAATGGTCTGCTTGACAATCTCAGTCACTTGTTCGCGGCTGAGTTGTTTTGGCAGATAGCTACGCAACACGTCTAGCTCGGCGTTTTGCTCATCTATCAAGTCTGTGCGGTTGGCGCCTTTAGCTTCAACAAGCGACTCCTCATGTTGCTTGATCTCTTTGCGAATGAGGCTCAGCACGTCGCTGTCGCTCAGCACGCCCTTACGCGCATCTACGCGCGCATTCACCTCTTCGTTTTTGATCGCAGCGTTAATGAGGCGCAATACGTTTTTGCGTGTCTCTGGCCCATTGCGCATCGCATCCTTCACGTCTTCTAAAATTTTTGCTTTCAGTTGCGAACTCATTTTTTTTTGATAACTCCTAATAATTGAGAAACCCGCCTATGTGGGCGGGTTTCTACTTTGACTTATTGAATCTCCGGCGTTGTGAGCTTCATTGATTGACGTCGGCTCTTGCGGAGCTTTGTCGCACGCTTGCGCTTATCCACAATGCTGGGCTTCTCGAAGAAACGGCGCGCCCGCACCTCAGCAAGCACACGGTCGCCTAACACCATCTTGTTAAAGCGCCGCATGGCTGATTCAAATGTTTCGTCATCTTCGACAAATACGCGTGTCAAAACTAATCACCTACTTCGTTTAAAAATTCGAGCGGTTAATGATATCATCCTTTGCGCTGACAGCCGTGAGCTAATGGCTGACCGCTCAAAAGATGACCCAAGCTGAGTTTTTACGTTGGATCGAGTCCGTCTTTGGCGATATGCCGATGGACGAATTTATAGCGCCCGAAGTGCGCGAACACATGGATCGCATCCAAGTCGAGGGCGAGGCACGCGCGTGGATGTACGCCAAAGAAGAAGCACGCGAACCCTTCGAAATTATTTTTAGATCGGTGTCCAAGACGTTGTTTGCGATTGGCTACTCAGCAGGGCGTGAACAAGCGCAGATTGATGCCATGCTCGGCTCGTCTACATCTGATCATGAGTCACACGATGACACAAACTCCGATGCGGCTGTGATCTAATTCAAAGCATGACAGCAAATCAACCTCAGAGCAAATCTCCCGCGTTTTATGGCTTCGCCGGCGGCGGCGTATTGGCGCTGCTGAGTCTTGCGTTTATTTTGCTTGGGCTTCAGGGGAATGCAGCTGCAAGCATTGTTTCGCTCGTGCTAAACGTTTTGGTTTTGATAGGAGTTGGCTACTTTGCGGGTCGCGCGCGAGGCACACCCGAACGTGGCGCGCGCGCAAAAGCTGGATTGTCGGCGGGTGTGATGGCGGGCATTATTGCGCTCATCATCAGCTTGGTGATTTTTGCGATTCAGTACAGCGATGGCACGTTTGAGCGCACGATGCAAGAGCAGATGTTGCAACAAATGCAAACCATGCCCGCCGATCAAAAGCGCGCTATGCAAGAGCAATTCAACCAGATCATGAGTATGTCAGGGTTGTTTGCGGCAATCGGCGCAATCTGCGGCGCAGGTCTCAACCTACTGATGGGACTGGCGTTTGGCGCGCTCGGCGGGGCGCTGAGTCCGCAGCCAAAACAAGACACGCTCTAGCGCTATTCCACGCCAACATCCCACGCCATATCTTTGGCGCCAAATCGGCGAAACGCGATAACCGTATTGGTGCGGCGCACGCCATCAATCTTGCCGATGCCCTCTGGAATGGCTCGGTCGAGATCGTCATACTCAGGCAAGCGGATGATGGCGATGATGTCATACTCGCCGGTCACGCTATACACCTCCGCCACATTAGGCAAATTGGCAACCGTCTGCGCAACGCTTGATGTCTTATTTGGGTCGGTCTGTATCAGAGTAAATGCCGTCAGCATGTCTTGATTGTATCGGCATGCGCAACTGCTCACCACCAGCCGCGTCGTTTGATGTAATAAAACATGCTCAGCGGCACGCCAAACATCAGTGTCAGCGCGATGATAAAAATCAATACAGGCGGCAACGGCGCAGCAATCTCATAGGTCGCGCCAAAAAAATTCATGCCAAAAAAACCGGTCAAAAACGACAACGGCATGAATAGCACCGTGACAACCGTGAGCGTCTTCATCGCGTCGTTGGTGCGGTTGGCGGTGACGCTGAGATAAGTGTCGAGTGCGCCCGACGTGATATCGCGCAGCGACTCGGTCAAATCCGCCAGCCGCACAAAATGATCGTAAACGTCGCGGAAATACACACGATCCTTACTGCTGATAGCAGGATGATCGTCGCGCGCGAGCTTATTCATCACTTCGCGTTGTGGCGCGAGTACGCGTCGTAGATTGAGGATGCTGCGCTTGATGGCAAATGTGCGCTCGGTGATAGGTCGCCCATTGATCGTACGGTCGCCCATAAAGATGCCATCCTCCAACGCATCCAGCGCTTTGTCCATCGCATCTACGCAGGGCATAGCGCTGCTGGCTACGGCATCACACAGCTCATAGAGCAGATGATCTGATCCTGCGCGTGAATGGCGCTCGTCGCGTAAAGCGCTTCGCCACACGCGTTCGAGCGCGTCAATGTGTTGATAACGGTAGGTCACCAGATAATTTGCGCCGATAAAAATATCCAGCTCGTGTGTATCCACGTGCAGTTCCGATTCATCAAAACCAAAATCGTGCAGCACGATATACAGATACTCGCCCCAGTCATCGAGCTTTGGCACATGCGTCTCAGTCAGCGCATCATCCACCGCTAGCTCATGAAAATGAAAAGTGTCGCGCAATAAACTCACGATATGCGGGTCGCGCACATCGGGCGGGGTCTCGTCGCGGATATCCACCCACGTCACACCATTCGCTCGTGCGAGGCATTCGCCGATTTCAGCTTCGGTCGCTTCGTGGAGTGTGCCTTTTTCGGTGCGATGTAGTATGCGGATCATGGATTATTTGCGTTGATCGAGTGGGCGGCGACGATAGTCGGGCGCGGCGTTTTCGATGACCGTGCTGAGCGCGGCATCTTGCATGCGCGAGGCGATGCGTGGGTCAAATCGGTCGGGCGGCACATTGGTGGCAATCATCGTAGCGAGACGATTGCGATAGCGATAGTCGAGTATCTCAAACAAAATTCCTTCTGCCCACGGGCTTCCTGTTTCGGCACCTAGATCATCAAGAATAAGCACTGGTGCATTTTTAAATAAATTGATACGCCCGCTGAGTGTTTCTTGCTCTGTATTGGATTGCCAATCCATAGCTTGTTTTAATGAAGACAACAAATCCAGCATGGTAATAAACAGTGAAGCGATACCAGCGATCACAAGATGATTGTCAACGGCAGCACATAGATGGCTTTTGCCAACACCGCGCTCGCCCCACAAAATCAGCCATTTGCCTTCTGGGTGGTTTGCAAATGTTTCAGCTTCTTGTAAGCTCACGATCAAAAACTCATCGTCA
>CAZVQE010000111.1:0-7555 GCA_964628875.1 uncultured Anaerolineae bacterium | reverse complement strand
TCCAACTAAAATGGGCATTGCAGCAAACTCGGCGATGCCAATTTGCAATGATACCAAAAGAGTAAGCATATATGAAGCGATTAGGAATTGTGACCTCAGGTGGCGATGTGCCCGGACTCAACGCATGTATTCGCGCGATTACGCGCACAGCGCTGTCGCATGATCTGCAAGTGATTGGCGTTAAGCGCGGCTATTCAGGTTTGATCGAAGGCGATTTTATGCCGATGGACTCGCGTAGCGTCGGCGGCATTATTACGCGCGGCGGCACGATCCTTGGCACTGCGCGTTGCAACGAATTTTTTACAGATGAAGGCCGCAAAAAAAGCCTGAAGCAAATCCAAGATGCCAATATTGACGCATTGGTCGTCATTGGCGGTAATGGCTCACTCGCTGGCGCAAATGCACTTGCAAAACTTGGCGTACCGCTGATCGGTGTGCCAAAGACGATTGACAACGATCAGTTTGGCACGGATATTGCCATCGGCGTAGATACCGCGCTCAACACGATATTAGACGCGGTCAACAAAATCAAAGACACAGCATCGTCGCATCGCCGCGCATTTTTGGTCGAGACAATGGGGCGCGGCAGTGGCTATCTTGCGCTGGCGAGCGCGATTGCAGCAGGCGCAGAGATGGCGCTCGTGCCTGAGTTTCCCGCGCGCATGGATGAGGTAGCGAGCCTCATTCGCCAATCGTATGCGGTCGGCAAAGCGCACTGCATCATCATGGTTGCTGAGGGTTGGAAGCCCGGCATCATTGCACTTAAAGAGTATTTGCACAATACAAATAACGAGGACTTTGATGCGGATGGTGAATTTGATGTGCGCGAAGTGGTGCTCGGTCACATCCAACGCGGCGGCTCACCCTCTGCGTATGATCGCTTGCTGGCGACGCGCTTTGGTGCGTTTGCGGTGGAGCGGTTGCTGGATGGCACAGGCGCGGGACAAATGGTGTGTCTCAATGGCAGTCAAATCTCCACTGTCAATTTGAATTACGCGACCTCGAATACGCGACCACTTGACCCTGAGCTGATGCGGCTGGCTAAGACGTTGTTTTAGCGATGACAATTCGTCGAGCTTAAATTTGCAGTCGCCTAGAAAATCCACTGTAGTCCCACTTCGTGTTTTTCGGACAATTTATAATTGCCGCGATTTATTTTATTTGTTTTAGGAGTCTTTGATTATGAGAATTGGAATCTTGACAGGCGGCGGCGATGTGCCCGGTCTCAATCCGGCGATTCGCTCAGTCGTTGAACGCATGATCGAAAACGGTCACGAGGTGCTTGGCATTCGTCGTGGATGGGGCGGGTTGCTCGGTCTCGATGTAGACAACGAGGCAAGCGTTGCACAATGCACATTGCCACTCGACCTCAAAACGGTACGCACGATTGACCGCACAGGCGGTACATTTTTGCACACCAGCCGCACCAATCCGGGCAATGTCAAACCCAAAGATGTGCCAGAATTTTTGCGGCACACCACCGTGTTTGGCGACGGTCTGTCTGATCGTTACGACTTTACAACGCAGGTCATGTCCGTGCTAAAGTTTTTGCGACTCGACGGCTTGATCGCTATTGGCGGCGACGACACGCTGAGCTATGCGTTGCGTCTGCACAAAGAAGGTTTCCCGATCGTTGCCATTCCAAAGACGATGGACAACGACGTGCGCGGCACTGACTACTGCATTGGCTTTAGTACCGCCGTGCGACGCTCAGTCGAATTTGTGCATAACCTGCGCACCAGCATCGGCAGCCACGAACGCGTCGGCATCGTTGAGTTGTTTGGACGCAACTCCGGCGAGACTTCATTAATCACCTCATATCTGGCGCATACGGATCGCTGTCTCATCAGCGAGGTGCCATTTGACATTTACAAGGTCTGTGACTATTTGAAGCGCGACAAAAAAGCCAACCCAAGCAACTACTCGATCATCACAGTGTCTGAGGGCGCAGTGCCATCGGGTGGCTCGACGATGGAGCGCGGCGAAGAAGACGCCTATGGTCACCGCAAACTTGGCGGCGTCGGCGAATACATCAGCGACATGGTCAAAAAACTGACGGGCGAAAACACCATTTATCAAAACGTGGCGTATCTCATGCGCTCGGGCCCGCCAGATGTGCTAGACACGATGGTGGCCTTTAACTATGGCGCACTAGCGGCTGACCTCGTCATGAATGGACATTACGGCCGCATGGTAGCTTTGCGCAAAGGCGCCTATACGCATAGCCCGCTAACCGAAGTTGGCGGCGGCGCGCGACCGGTGGATGTAGATTCGTTTTATGACCGCGACAATTACAAGCCGCGCATCCGCGATGTCAATAACATGCCGATGTTCTTGTATTGACGCACATTGTTATTAGCAAGATTTTTGAGAATGGGAGATGCAATATCTCCCATTTTTGTTGCAAATTGCATGTTGCCCGATTACAATCACTGACCCATGCGTACGCTTGCCTCGCTTGATATCGAAACCACCGGACTCGACCCCGACCGTGATGCCATTTTAGAGATTGGCATCGTGCGATTTAGGCCGAGCGCCACCAGCGTCGAAGTGCAAAACGAATGGCGCGCGGTGATCAATCCACAGCGCGAGATACCCGCAAAGATCACCCAACTCACCGGCATCACCGAAGACATGGTCGCGCGCGAGGGTATCAGCCTGTGGGATGCTTTGCGTCAAGCAGAGCGTATCGTTGGCGACGCGCCCATTCTCGGACACAACATCAACTTCGATCTTGGGTTTTTGCGCAAGCAGCGCGTTTTTTTGCAGAATGAAGGCGTTGATACGTTTGAGCTTGCCAGCGTATTGGTGCCGTATGCTGGGCGCTATTCGCTGAGCGCGCTCGGCAAAGAGCTTGGCATTGACATCGGTGACTCGCACCGTGCGCTAGATGATGCGCGCACTGCCATGCAGCTCTATCAGACCATCTTTTCGCGTGCGCTTGAGTTACCTACTGACGTGCTCGAAGAAATTACGCGTCATGCGGAGCGTGTCGGCTGGCTGAGTACGTTTTGGCGCAGCGCACTCGAGGAGCAAGCCCGCGGCGCATTTAGCGGCTCGATTGGCGCGCGTCTCAAAGGGAACGCCAAAGGCAAAACGCGCGCGCCATCGGCGGTGTTGCGCCGCCAAAAACAACTCGCGGCAAAGCCATTAAGCCCCAATGAAGATACACAGCCGATTGATGTAAATGAGACCGCGCATGCGCTAGAGTCGGGCGGGGCATTTGCACAGCACTTTGCAAACTATGAAGTGCGCTCGCAGCAAGTCGAGATGTTGCGCAAAGTGGCAAACACACTCAATGAAGGCGGGCAAGCCATCATTGAGGCTGGCACAGGCACGGGCAAAAGTTTTGCGTATCTTGTGCCGACGTTGCGATTTGCGATGCAAAACAATGAGCGCGTCGTCATCAGCACCAACACGGTCAACCTGCAAGAGCAATTACTCGAAAAAGATGTGCCAGCCGTCATTGAGGCGCTGGGGCTCGGCGACAGTGCGCGCGCTGCTGTCATGAAGGGCAAAGGGCGCTATGTGTGTCCGTCGCGCGTGAGCGACCTGCGACGCGCCGGACCCAAGTCGCTCGATGAGGTACGTGTGCTGACCAAGATTTTGATCTGGCAAGCCAACACACTGACGGGCGATGCTGACGAGCTATTTGTGCCAGCGCCCGGCGAGCGTGCCGCGCTAGCGCATCTGACCGCGGCTAACCCCGCCTGTAACATGAACACATGCACGGCGACGGATTGCTATTTTTATCAGGCGCGGCGGCTGGCGGAGAGCGCGCATCTGGTCATCGTCAATCACGCTCTGTTGCTGGCAGATGTGGCGGTGGAGAATCGCGCGTTACCGGAGTATCACTATCTCGTGCTGGATGAAGGTCATCATATGGAGGATGCCGCGACTGATTCATTGACGTATCGGCTAACTCAAGATGAGCTGTCATATACGCTCGACGAGCTGGCAAAATCGGGCAGCGTGCGCGGCAAGAGCAGCGGCGTATTGAGCGACCTACTTGCCATCAGCAAACGTAATTTGCCCGTAGACAAAGCCGCCGCCTGTGAGCAAAAATGTAACGCGGTCGTGCAAGCCATTGAAAAAACACAACAACACAACAGCGCCTTTTTTGAGGAGTTGGCGCAATTTATGGCGGATAGCCTCGGACCTGAGGCAGGCGACTACACGCAAAAAGTGCGCATCACGCGCGCGATGCGCAATCAAGCGGGTTGGAGTCGCGTCGAATTGACTTTTGACAATGTGTTGCAGTCGCTGACGATTTTGGCAAAGGCGCTGGATGGTTTGCTCGCGCTGCTCAACGATCTGAGCGAGGAACTCAGCGATATTGATTTGATGTTGGGACGTATCACCGGCGTGCGCCGCTTTGTGGTCGAAGCCAGCGAGCAACTGAACGGCATCATCGCCAAACCCGTAGATGAACGTATTTACTGGGCGGAGATCGAATTCCCCAAAAATACGTCACGCGCGCGTGGCTACAAAAAAATCAGCGCGCAGGGTTTTCGCGTCACACTGAATACCGCGCCGTTGCACGTTGGCAAGCTCATGGATCAGCACATCTGGAAAGCCAAAAAAGCCGTCGTGCTGACCAGCGCTACGATGCGCACGGCTACGCCTGCAACCAAAAATCTGCCGACGTTCAATTACATTCAGGGGCGGCTTGATGCCATTGATGCTGAGACGCTGGCGGTGGGTTCGCCGTTTGATTACAAGCGCAGCACGCTGGTGTACTGCCCGACCGACATCCCTGAGCCAAATCAGCCGGGCTATCAGCAGGCGCTCGACCGCGCACTGATCGAATTGTTTCGCGCGTCGGGCGGACGCGGCATGGCGCTATTTACCAGCTACACGGGTTTGCGCACCAGCTCGCGCGCCATTAGCCCTGAGTTGTTGCGGCATGGCATCACTGTGTTTGAGCAGAGCGATGGCATGTCGCGTCGCACGCTGCTTGAGCAATTTATGAACGCCGACAAAGGTGTGTTGCTCGGCACGCGCAGTTTTTGGGAGGGCGTGGATGTGCAGGGCGAGAAGCTGAGCGCCCTTGCCATTTGCAAACTGCCGTTTGATGTGCCCACCGACCCCATTTTTGCGGCGCGGAGCGAGACCTACGAGGATTCATTTAACGAGTATTCGGTGCCTGAGACGGTGCTGCGATTCCGTCAAGGTTTTGGGCGGCTCATCCGCAGCAAGACCGATCGCGGAGTTGTGGCAGTGCTAGATCGCCGCGTGATTAGCAAAGGTTACGGGCAATCGTTTATCAACGCGCTGCCTGATCCGACCATCATGCGCGCGCCCATCGGACAGATGGCGGCGGCTGTAGACAAATGGCTCAAGTTGGCGAACGCGCCTATGAAATAACACCACTCTCAACTTGCCGCCAGCCGATACAACGCCACTTTGCGATTTTCTGAGCCGCCGCCGCGATAGTAGTACGGCACGTCCACGCGCGTGATCTCGGTCATGTTGAATTGATCTTGCAGCGCGCGAATGGCGCTGCTCATATCAGCGCCGTCATCTAGTAGATAAATCGGGCGTCCTTCGCGCTGCGCTTGTTTGATAAAGAGGGTTGCGTCGTGCGTGTTCCATTCTGCTGGGCGAAAAGACAAACGCTGTGAATGTAGATCAATCGCGCCACTGTTGAGCGAGCAACCGATGAGTGCATCTGATGGCGTGGCATCGCGGATCACATCAAACGATGCGCGTTGTTCGCGCACGAGATAGCCAAATGCGCCAAAGCCGCGCGTAATCGGCAACTGCAGCGTGATGACTGTGCGCTGCCAAAATAGAAACATGATCAACACCGCCATGCCCGCAAACAGCATTTTGCTGTGCGCCAGCCAAGACGCGATTTGCCAAAAGCCAAACGCCGCAAAAATGTAGAGCAACGGAAATATCGAAAGAATGTCGCGCAGCCGCAGCGGCGCATAGGTCACGTGAAAGAAGAACAAAACTGCGATATAGATGACATAGGCGATCAATGCGCGCCGATGCAGCCGCCAAATCACAAAAGCGCCTAGCGCGATCAGCGGCAGCAACAAGCCAAACTCGTTTTGTGTAAATAGCTCGCCGACTATGCGGATCAATGTCTCAGGCGCACGCACGAGTGAAAAGTTGCCATGCTCCTCAGAGCCGATGGAGAGCGGGCTGCCAAAGGCAACAGTGTGATAAGCAAAGGTTGGCATTGCCGCAATAAATGCGCCAATCGCACATGCAACCACGAGTGCAACTCGATGATTTGTTTTTTGTGTGGCGGGTTGCGTCCATAGCGCAAAAGCCAACGCGGGCGCGATCAACACTTGTGTGTAGCGAATGTCAAACGCAACGCCAAGCGCGATTCCACTCAGCGCCGCCACACGCACATCGCGCGCGCGCAGCGACAACCATAAAGCCAACAATGAAAAAAGCTGCGCGCCGATATCCGCCATCGGTGTCATCTGCCATTCGACTTGTTGATACGATGTAGCCACCCACGCAACTGCAATTGCGGCGGTGATGTAGGCGTCGGCGCGAATTTGCCGACATAGCGCCAGCACAACGCACAGCGAGAGCAACGACAAAAACGGCGTCAGCAAATAGATGCCGCTCTCGCCCGCGACGAGATAGCTCGCGCCAATAAAAACCGAATACGCAGCGGGCCACACCGTCGTCGAGACACGTTGCACATCGCGCGGCAAGAGATAGCCGACATGCACCACCGGATGCGAATCCACATTGAGGTCGTAGGTCAGGCGCATCAACGGAAACGAATGAAACACGGAGCCGTGCGTAGCCAGATCAACGCCCATTTGCGCGTATGCGTATGGATCGCTGCCGGTCACGCCGTGTGTGCGCAGTGTCAGCGCCGTCCAGATCGCCCACGCAAAACTCGCGATGAGTAATGCGGCTGCGATGGTGCGCCGAGCATGCTCGCTCCACATCCACCGTAGACCGATGTTTTTTTGGCGAGCGATCTGTATGAGTGGAATGGCAACGCAAGCAACAGAAACGAGCCACCACGCGCGCACATTTAGCACGGACATATCAAACAGCCGCGCCAACGTGTGCATCGCAAAAATGACACCCGCGAGGGCGCACGCGCGATGCCAACGCACATACAGATTGACCCGACGCGCCAACAGCGTATGCGCGAGGCTCCATGCCAGCGCAAGCGTGATTAACACAGCGACTGTGCGTGTGCCGATCTCAGATGTCGGTGCAATGAGCCAATAAGATGGATTAAAAAAATTTTCGAGGCGCACGCTACTCGCGTCCCGTCTCCAGCGGCGGCAACCAATTTACAAAGTCCTGCGCAAAGCGCTCGGCGTACTGGTCGAGCAATGTGTGCACGCGTGACGCATCCGGCGAGCGCACGATCAGCCCAGCGTGATACGGTTTGTTGAGCCGCCACACGATCTCAGCATCGTTGTAGGCAGATAGATCGGGATGCTCTTGTTTGGCGAGGCAGATTGTCACGCCTGCGTATTGATTGAGCAATTTTGGCAGAGCGTAGGTTTCGCCGCGCAAACCAGCGACGACAATACGCGCCCATTCGCTCCACAGATTGATG
>CAZVQE010000110.1:0-7578 GCA_964628875.1 uncultured Anaerolineae bacterium | reverse complement strand
CGAAAATGGCGGACCTGAGCTGGCGCTAGAGCTTGAGTCGCGCGGCTACGATTGGCTCAAAGATCCCGAAGCGGCGTAACACAAATCATGAAAAGCGATGCCAATAAAAAACGCAAAATCGCGCTCGTTGTCCGCAAAGTCAAACTCAGCGAACAAGGAACGGATTTCGCATATTGGCAAAGCCGCCCATGGCAAGAGCGGCTTGCGGCAGTCGAGGAATCCCGACGCGAGTGGAATCTCTGGAAATACGGCATTGCTGAGCCACAACTTGAGAGAGTTTGTAGCGTTGTTAAACGCGAACGAAGTTAAACACCTCATTGTTGGCGGAATTGCCGTTGGTTTTCATGGATATCCACCGAATCGTCTTGATTTGATCACTACGTTGACGGGAGTGGATTTTGGCACATCGTATGCGCAACGAGTAGTGACACAAGATGGTGGTATGACGTTCAATTTTATTGATCTTGAAAATCTAAAGTTGAATAAGCGCGCATCTGGACGATCACAGGATTTAGCAGATATTGCAAATTTGGAATAGGAGCTAATTTACATGGCAGAAGAAAGATCACAAGTTTCTGTAAATGATGAATACATCGAGAAATATGGATTTCACGAGGCTGAAAATTACACGTTTAAAAGCCGCAAAGGCATAGATGCGGAGATCGTGCGTCAGATCTCGGCGATGAAGAAAGAGCCAGAATGGATGACCGATTTTCGCTTGCGTTCATTGGAGGCGTTTGCGGCAAAGCCAATGCCAAACTGGGGCGGCGAGACGTTGAAAGATATCAATTTTGACGACATCTACTATTACATCAAGCCAACCGAAGGTCAATCAAACTCGTGGGACGACTTGCCAAGCGAGATTAAAAATACCTACGACAAACTTGGCATCCCCGAAGCCGAAAAGAAATATCTCGCGGGCGTTGGCGCGCAGTATGAATCTGAAGTGATTTATCACAACCTTGCCAAAGATTTGGCGGACAAGGGTGTGATTTTTTTGGATACCGACAGCGCGCTGCGTGAGCATCCTGAGTTGTTTCGACAGTATTTCGGCACGGTCATTCCATTCAACGACAACAAATTTGCGGCGTTGAATAGCTCGGTGTGGTCGGGTGGGTCATTTATCTATGTGCCACCGGGTGTGCATATCGAGATGCCACTACAGGCTTACTTTCGCATTAATGCCAAAAACGTCGGTCAGTTTGAGCGCACGCTCATCATCGTGGATGAAGGCGCCCAAGTGCATTACGTCGAAGGTTGTACTGCGCCGGTGTATTCGAGCGATTCACTGCACAGCGCCGTCGTCGAAATCATCGTCAAAAAAGGCGGGCGCTGTCGCTACACAACTATCCAAAACTGGAGCACCAACGTTTACAACCTTGTGACCAAACGCGCCGTCGCCTACGAAGGCGCGACGATGGAGTGGGTGGATGGCAACCTCGGCAGCAAATTGACTATGAAGTATCCGGCGGTGTACCTGATGGAGCCGGGCGCGCATGGCGAGGTGCTTTCGATTGCATTTGCGGGCAAAGGTCAGCATCAGGACGCAGGCGCCAAGATCGTGCATGCCGCGCCAAAGACGACCAGCAAAATCGTTAGCAAATCCATTAGCAAAGATGGCGGACGCACGAGCTATCGTGGCTTGCTCAAAGTCTATAAAGACGCTGAACGCAGTCGGAGCAACGTCGTGTGCGATGCGCTATTGCTGGATGAGCATAGCCGCAGTGATACATATCCGTATATCGAGGTGGACAACGACAATGTGGATATCGGTCACGAAGCTAGCGTGAGCAAGATCGGCGAGGAGCAATTGTTTTATGCCATGTCGCGCGGCATTGACGAAGAAGCTGCCAGCACGATGGTCGTGTCCGGTTTCATTGAGCCGCTCGTCAAAGAACTTCCGATGGAATATGCCGTCGAAATGAATCGCCTCATTGCGCTCCAGATGGAAGGCACAGTCGGCTGATCTGCGATGAAACTGCAACATCTGAAAGAGCTTGGACTCGCCCCAAATAAAGGCGAGTCCGCTTCGCGCGTGTTGAATTTGACGTTAGCGGGCGTCAGCACCAAGTTTCCTTTGTTTGTTTTGCATGGCGCGTATGACGGACCGACGATCTTGATTACAGCGGCAATTCACGGCGCAGAATACGTCGGCACCGCTGCCGCCGTACAGCTTGCAAAGTCAATTGACCCGCGCCAATTGCATGGCACTGTGGTGATCGCACCTGTGTGCAGCATGACCGCGTTTGCAAAGCGCGCGATTTATCTTGCGCCGCCCGACAACAAAAATCTCAATCGTTGTTTCCCGGGTAATGCTGATGGCACATTTGCTGAGCAACTTGCATATTGGATTTTTGAGAATCTGATTCGTCACGCGGATTTTTATTTTGATTTGCACGGCGGTGACATGAATGAAGCGCTTGTCCCGTTTAGCATTTTGAAGCGAACGAGTGACGCCGCTGTTGATTCAAAGGCGCTTGAGTTGGCGCGCGTGTTTGGTTTGCCAAATGTCGTGATCAGCGAAGTCAAAGGCTCGACCGTTGCGTCCGCCGCAGATGTTGGCATTCCAGCGGTGCTGACGGAGGTTGGCGGTCAAGGACTATGGACAGCAACCGATGTGCAAATGATGAGCGATGGATTGCATCGCGTCTTAGCACATTGCGGCGCGATTCAACTCAACGCACCTGCAACGCCTGTATCGCGCGTGCTTGAGGCGTTTGAGTGGTTGCGCTCGGCGCATGATGGCATGTTTTATCCGTTGTGCAAGGTCGGCGATGCCGTGCGCGCAGGTCAAAAAATCGGCTATGTCACCGATTATCTTGGCAATGAAGTGCAATCTGCCAACGCGCCTTGTGATGGCGTTGTGCTGTTTTTGGTGACTACGCTGGCGATGAATCAAGGCGATCCATTGCTGGCTGTCGCTGCATAAAGTCGCGTTGTTCGTGCTAGAATCAAGTAATATTTGCTATCGCCCTCTATTGCGCGAGACGCAATTTCTTTTAGAACCTCTTTATTCATGAACGGAAATTCGATAAATAATCGTGGCCGTACGCAACACGGCAACTCTGGAAATCAGCATAACCGCCGACACCAAGGCAATCGAAACAACAACGGCGGCAACCGCAATAACAATGGCGGAAACCAGCGGCAAAATCATCAACCGCGCTACGACGGCATTCCACAAGGCGGTCGAGGAAACACGGAGCGTCCGGGCGCGATCATGGTGCGGGATGTGGCGATGACTGTGGTTGGCAGCGACATCCGCGTTGGACAAAATGCGCCCATTTTTACGGCGACTGCCAATGACTTTAGTCAGATTGATGTATTGGCTGTTTCGTCTGGCATGGTGCGTATCTTTGCCGCAGTGCCATCTTTGGACACAAGTGTGTGCGACCTAGAGACGCGCCGCTTTAATCAAGAAGCCGCAAATCTGAGCGAGGACATCCGCGTGTATGTCATTAGCACCGACTTGCCATATGCTCAAAAGCGCTGGTGCGGCAATGCTGGCGTAGATCGCGTCCAGACATTGTCGGATCATATGAATACAGATTTTGGCGTCAAATATGGCTGCCTCATCAAAGAGCGCCGCTATTTACGCCGCGCCGTATTTGTGGTGGATCGCGCCGACCGTGTGACGTATGTTGATTACATGCCGTCGCTCGGCGAGCAGCCAAAATATGATGATGTGCTGGCGGCTGCAAAGCTAGCGCTTGGATAATCATTGAAATAGAGCAGGGCAACTTGCTCTATTTTTACGCCAGTTTTCGCTAAGTAAAATCTAAGCGATATCTATTTGGATGATATACTCATCTTTATAGATGCGCGCGTCTAAATTATCCGTTTTTCGTTGGGCGTTGTTTGCTATTCTGTGCTTTGTCTTGATGAATGGCAGCAGCTCGGCGCAAGTAGTCTTGCCATCGTTTACGCGGCTGTATTTGCCGTTGCTTTCATTTCCGCTGAGTTCGCCGATATCGCAACCACCGCCGCCTATTGACGCCAAATTCACCACAACTACCTCGCGCTATATGCGCAGCGTAGACGCGCAGCGCACGTATCAGACAGGCTGCAAGTCGGGCAAAGCGAATGAGTCGGGTTTGGTCATTTTGGCGTTTGGGCAGCCTTGGCTCAAAAATGGCGCATTTGGCTCGCTCTTGCTCGATGGCAAATCAACTTTTGTGACAACCGATGAGATACAGGGCGCAGTCAAGGGTTTTGCGCGCGGTTACGCTGACTGCTCGCCCGCTAATGGCTATATGCGTATCGCCGTCGGCACCAGCAACTATGGACCCTACATCTTGCGTGATCACGGCGTGCGCTGGGCGCGGCTTATCAATGCGCTCAACGACTGGCTAAACACCGATACAGCCATTAACAAAAAAATAGATATCGCGGGCGGCAATGATATCGAGCTGGCATGGAATACGCCAACTGCATCGCGTGACTGGGTGGATGGCTATGCGTCTGAAGCTAAATATGTGTATTACAACTTTGGCGCTTGCGATGGCTGTCCGTACGCAAAATACCCCAACGCGACACTGCCGCGCGGCTGGACGATGGAAGGTGTGTGGTACGTTTCATTTGGCTCAAAATTTGCCGAGGTCGTGCCAGAGATTTATCTGACGAGCGGCGTCAATGCAGATCAATGGCAACGCGTAGCGCTCTACTCGATGGTCTCGCATAATCGCCCAATGACGATCGCGGGTGTGCTGTCACAGTGGCAGGCTTGCCAAACAAACGGACCTTGCCGCGGCACAGACAATACGCCTGCATCCGCGCAAAAGCAAATGCAAGATGCGCTCAACTCAGACAATCGTACTGCGCGTCCATTACGCTGGTCGAGTGATATCACGTGGCGCGAGCTAGACACACTCAGCGACATGCAAAATGGCACCGCCCAACGGATTACGAGCGACCTCAAACCGCGTAGCCTTTCGGGTGAGCCGATATACGTCGGCGATGTTCAGGCGCCATTCTCGACACAATTTTTTAAGGTGACCAATCGCGTTGTGCTGCCGCTCAAAGATCGCCTCAATAATCAAGATGCGCAGATTGTGATCTACGCCGGCGCTGACGCGCAAGATGCAAAGCAAGGCATGTTGTTTGTTGCACTTGAGACGGCGGATGACTCGCAGCGTCTCGATATTGTGCGTTATGCGGGCACGGGTGCGCTGCGTATTGACCGGGTGAATAGCGCTACAGTGCGCCTCGTTTCGACTCTATCGCCAACAACCGAGCGGATTTACAACCTCAGCGCTGTATTGCAAAATGCAAATGTGCAATAAGCTCAACTTATAAATACGCACGACACATCTTTATCGTTTGTTTGATTGCGTCGAGCGCATTGCCACGCGGCACAAACTCATGCGCGACGTAGCCATCAAAGCCAGTCGCTTTGATAGCGCGCAAGATCGCACTGTAATTTAGCTCTTGTAAATCATCTAACTCGTGGCGACCCGGCACGCCTGCTGTGTGATAGTGCGCGATGTCTGTGTGATATGTGTTGATGGTGTGGATGACATCGCCTTCCATGATTTGCATGTGATAGATGTCATACAGCAGTTTCACATTTGGTGAATTGACCGCGCGCACGATATCGGCTGACCACGCAGTGTGATCGGCTTGATAGCGCGGATGATCGTGCTTGCTGTTCAACAATTCGAGGATGAGTGTGATATTAGTTTTTTCGGCGAATGGCGTCACACGCCGCAAACACTCGACGCTGTTGCGCGCGCCGATATCATCCGACTCGGCTGCGCGATTGCCACTAAAGCAGATCAAGTTTGGGATATTCCATTCGACCGCGAGCGCGATGTTGTCACGCATCTCGCGCTCAATGCGCGCATGCTCGCGTGGGTCATTGAGACCGTGTTCTATGGATTCGTGTCCACGTATGCTCGAGATGCGCAAACCAGCGTCGCGCACCAATGCAAAGAATTCATTTGGCACGAGATCAATTGCATCGTAGCCCGCGTCAGCCACCGCTTGCACAAATGTTTGCGGCGTCATTTTGCTTGGCACAAAGCACCACCACGAAATGGATTGTTTGATATTCATTGACATTGTTTTTAGTCGCCAATTATTCAAAAACATCGTTTGTCATGCTGAGCGAAGCGAAGCATCTCTGGCGAACACAGTTGAAGATTGGGTTTGCTAGAGATTCTTCACTCCGCTTCACTCCGCTTCACTTCGTTCAGAATGAGTGAAACAATTAATTTAGGAGTTATCCATTCACCCAACGCGCAAAGTAAAACACCAACACGCCAGCCCATAACAACGAATCTATGCGGTCAAATGCGCCACCCATGCCGGGAATCAACGAGCCTGAATCTTTGGCGTTGGCTTGTCGTTTGAACATAGACTCAGCTAGATCGCCGAAAGTGCCAAACACGCTGACGATGAAACTTGTTGCAACGCACTGCCACATTGGCATCGGCGCCATTAGCCCGACCACAGCGCCGCACAGCACGCCCGTGACGATGCCACCGATATAGCCCTCCCATGTTTTCTTGGGGCTGAGCATTGGGGCGAGTTTGTGCTTGCCAATGGATTTTCCAACGAAGTAGGCGCCACTGTCAGCAATCCATGTTGTTGCCACTGTCAGCACCAGCCACCACCAACCATTTGGTTCGATCAGGCGCACTGCCGCGAGGTGCCCGCCGCACCAACCAAGATAGCCGCCGCCTGCGAGCGCAAACGCCCATGTGGCAATTGGTGATGCACCGCGCTCACGCATCTGCCATGCGAGCGATCCTAAAAAGATCGCGCTCAACGTCAGCGCAATCAACCACCATGATTGAAAGAGTGATGCGGCAAATAGCGCCGCAAACGCGCCATACGCGATTGCAGCATGCAACGCAAATCCGCTTGCGCGCATGAGATCAATTAACTCACGCGTAGCGAGCAAACCCACCACAAAAATCAACGCGGCAAACCACCAGCCACCAAGCCAAGCTGTAATGAGTGTTGGGAAAAAGACGACGACAGCGCCGATGCTTCGACGCGATAGTGAGCTGTTGTTTTGATTGAGTTGCGCCATGCGCTACGCATGATACTCGCGGATCGTCTCAGCCAATCGCTGGACTCCGTTGCGGATCGCATCGGGCGTTGGATTTGCAAAGCTCAGTCGCGCTGTGTTGAGCGGACCGCCATTTGCATAAAACCCGATGCCGGGCATAAACACGACGTTTTTTTGAATGGCTGCTGCGACTAATTTTGTGCTGTCCATCTCGGGCGGCAGGGTCATCCATACAAACATGCCGCCGCGCGGTTTATTCCAGTGAATGCCGCTTGGCATGTATTGCGCCAATGCTTCGAGCATGGCATCACGTCGCGCACGATACGTCTCGCGGATGCGCGGGATGTGGCGATCCACAAAACCATCGGCGCATAGCTCATGTGCGATGACTTGTGACAAGCCCGTCGTATGCAAATCCATGCCTTGTCGCGCGAGGATGAGTTTGTCCACCACTTCTTGCGGCGCAACGATCCACGCTACACGCAGCCCGGGCGAAAGCAATTTGCTAAAGGTGCTCATGTAAATGACATGCTGCACCGAGCCATGCATCTGCGCATCAATGG
>CAZVQE010000109.1:0-7663 GCA_964628875.1 uncultured Anaerolineae bacterium | reverse complement strand
GCCGCGACGCATAAGATCACACCGCTGTAAATTGGGTGACGCACGATGGAGTATGCGCCACGCTCAGTTAATTCACCGTCGTCTATTGGTTTTGGATACGCCGTCAAATTGCGCCCCAAGTGTTTGAATGCAGTCACGAGCAACGCGACGCCAATAACCGTGACCATTGCGCCTGCGATGCGCAAGGCGAACACAATATTGGGTGGAATCGGTAACGGCGCAATTAGACGCTCAGCCAACGCCAGTAGCGCCAAAAAAGGAAACAAGATAAATTGTGCCGCGACCCATCTACCGCCGCGCGCCTTAAAGTCGTTGTTCATAGGAGATAAAAGAAGCCAGAGCTCAAAATTTGGTTTTCGGTCGTCGGTTATCGCTCGTTGCTTTCTACTGGTTGCTCTTCTCGATCTTTGAGGCGATACACAAACTTGAGCGCTGACCACGTGTCGTCCACCGAAGCCACTTTGACATCTACCAAGCCATTGCGCAAGCCAATCTCGCGCACGATGCTGTCACTCAGATCACTGCCTGATTTTGCGCCGCCTTTCTTCCAGCTAATCCATAGTGCGCCGTTTTGACGGATGTGTTGTTTGAGGTGTGCGAACTCAGCCTCAAGCTCAAATCGCAGATCAAAGAAACAGTGGATCAGGTCAAATTTACCCATCAGCTCGTGCGACACGCTCACATCATCCGGCAATTTGCCGAGCGACTTGTTGTATTGCTCTGGCGCATTCAAAATCAATACACGCATGTCACTCTTGATGCCGAGTTTTTCGGCGAGGTTATTCTTAGGTTTACGCGCAAAGAGCATGACGGCATTGTATCAACGCGCCCGATCAGTTACCATTGCGACCATGAGCAGCACAACGCATCAACTGTGGGGCGGACGATTTAGCGGCGAGCTAGACGCGCTGATGAAAGCCTACAACGACAGCATCGGTTTTGACATTCGTTTGTGGGACGTGGATATCGAAGGCAGCATGGCATACGCGCGCGCCATTGGCAAAGCTGGCATCCTCAATGCAAAAGAAGTCAAACAACTCATCGAAGGGTTGAAGCGTGTGCGCGCCGAATTTGCCGCGAATACGTTTGAGTTGAAATCGGGCGACGAAGACATTCACACGGCTGTCGAGCGTCGCCTCAAAGAACTCGTCGGCGATGTTGGTGGCAAGCTGCATACGGGTCGCAGCCGCAACGATCAAGCGGCGACGGATACACGCTTGTTTGGCATGCGCGCGCTGGCTGATTTACAGGCACACGTCAAAAACCTGCAACGCGCCTTGCTCGCGCGCGCCGAAGAACACATCAGCACACTGATGCCGGGCTACACGCATTTGCAGCGTGGGCAGCCCATCACATTTGCGCATTGGTGTCTGGCGTATGTGTGGATGCTGCAGCGCGACGCCGAACGCCTGCGTGAGTGTGCGCGGCGTGTGCGCGTGTTGCCGCTTGGTAGCGGCGCGCTCGCGGGCAACCCATTTGCCATCAATCGCAACACACTTGCGCGTGATCTCGGATTTGTGTCGGACGCGGGTCAGCCGCAAATCTCGCAAAACTCGTTGGACGGCGTGAGCGACCGCGATTGGATCGCTGAGTTGCTGTTTGATTGCGCGTTGATCGGCGTGCATGTCAGTCGGCTGGCGGAGGATCTGATTTTGTATTCGACTGCCGAATATGGTTTCGTGCGATTCGCCGA
This sequence comes from uncultured Anaerolineae bacterium, assembly GCA_964628875.1. Classification (GTDB taxonomy): domain Bacteria; phylum Chloroflexota; class Anaerolineae; order J036; family Brachytrichaceae; genus AQU-03. The sequence goes on along the minus strand of CAZVQE010000109.1, from coordinate 5,970 downwards.
CGCCTACTCGACCGGCAGCAGCCTGATGCCGCAAAAGAAAAACCCTGACAGCGCCGAGCTAGCGCGTGGCAAGAGCGGGCGGCTGATCGGCAACCTGATGACGCTACTGACCGTGCTCAAAGGCACGCCGCTGACCTACAACAAAGATTTTCAAGAGGACAAAGAGCCGTTGTTTGATTCGATGGAAACGCTCGCGCTGACCTTGCCCGTGATGAGCGGCGTCGTGCGTACGTTGTCGGTGAATGTGGATCGCATGCGCGCGGCGCTCGATCCTTCGATGTTGGCGACCGATGTAGCGGAGTACCTCGTGCGCAAAGGCGTGCCGTTTAGAGACGCGCATCATCTGAGCGGGCGCGCGGTGTCACTCGCCGAGCAGCGCGGCGCGACCATCGCCGATCTGCCTGAAGCCGAATGGAAAAAGCTCTCGCCGCATTTTGAGGAAGATATTCACACCGTATTTGACTTTGCGCAGTCGGTCAATTCGCGCGATGTCACGGGCGGCACCTCCGCGCGCAGCGTGCGCGAGCAGATCACGCGCGCCAAGCGGCTAGCACGTTAAATGTGTATCACTCGTGATACAATTTTTTACATGACACAAACGGCTATCGTCCATGCGCGAATTGATACTGAAACCAAAAAAGCAACTGAAAAAGTGTTGCGCACGATTGGCATGACACCGACAGAAGCGGTGCGTTTGTTGTATCGGCAAATCGCATTGCGCAATGAGTTTCCGCTTGAACTGCGTGCGCCTAATAAAGTCACCGCAGCCACATTGCGCAAAAGCAAAAAAAATATCGAAGTGGAGTCTTTTGACAATCTGGATGAGCTCTTTGCGTCGTGGCAAAAGTAATCAGCCAAACCACGCAATTCAAGCGTGATGTCAAACGGATGTTAAAGCGCAACGAAGACCTTGCGAGGTTGCAACTTGTTGTGACGTGGCTGGCTGAAGGCAAACCATTGCCCGCTGAATGCCGTGATCATGCGTTGATTGGTGAATGGAAAGGCTTTCGCGATTGTCACATCCAACCCGATTGGATTTTGATTTACCGTCACTTGCCTGATGAATTGCGTTTGGAGCGCACAGGCACGCACGCAGATTTATTTTGACCCAAATTGCTCAATGCGCCAAATGCTAAAATGACCGCACGTCCCTATAGCTCAATGGATAGAGTATCGGCCTCCGAAGCCGCTGGTCGCAGTTCGAATCTGCGTAGGGACAAATCGTAATGCGTAGAGGCAGGTCTCAGGCCTGCCTTTCTTTTTCTATCTTCTTTTTGAGGCGCTGCAGGCGATGCTCGATCTCGCTGCGGGTAATGGGGTCGCGCGCGAGCGACCACGCGCGCGAGGCATACTCTTGAGCCTCAGATAAATTGATCTCGCGCCACTCGTAGTGTTTCGCTAGCTCAATCAACGCCGACAGATCATCGCGCTCGGCAAGTAACTGCCACTGCGTCACTGCATCCTCGCGCCGATCAATTTTTTTGAGCACGCGCGCGAGACGACGGCGCGGCTCAATCTCTTGTGCGGCAGGCGCCATTTGCACCGCGCGCTCAAACGCTGCTGCCGCGCGGTCAAAGTCACCATTGCGCTCGTGGATTGCGCCGATGGCGGCATGCTCGCGCTCATCACGCGGTTGCTCATACGCCTCATGCAGGCGCGAGGCAAGCGTGACCATTGACAAAATGTCATACAGATTGTGATACATCACGCGGCGCATATCCTCGTCGCTACCCGCTGCGCCCGCCAACCGTGCGTGGCGCATGAGGTACTCGCGGTAGAGCTGTGGGATCAAAAATCCGGCGATGTCTTGTTGGTCGCGTTTGATATCGAGCAAATGAAACTCGAGCGATCCAAGGCTGCACGATGCAAGCGAGCCACGCCACATGCGCCGCGCGGGGATGAGCAAATCGAGATGTTGCTTATCCGCAAATGACGGCGCAATGCGCGCCAGCGTCAGGCGCGATTCCAACAGCGGGATGTCAAACGCGCGACCGTTAAAGGTGACCAGATTGTCAAATGGCGCGGCGCGTTGATCGAGGTGCGCCAACATGGCTGCCTCATGCGCCGGATCATGCAAAAAATACTGATCTACGACAAAGCCATTCTCAACAAAATAACCCACGCCGACCAAAAACGCGAGTGTGCCTGCGCCGCCTGATAAGCCGGTCGTCTCGGTGTCCAAAAAAATCGCGCGGCGGAGATCGAGGTTTTGTATGGGCTGTTGAATGGCGCGCGCGAGTGATCGGTCGCCGTGCTGATGTTGCAGATCGTAGTGCGCGCGGCGGATGCGCGCGATGCCATACGGCGTGCGCTCTTCGACATTCCAGAGTGGCTCATGCGAATCAAGCGCAATAACGCGTGCGGGCTCAGCCACTGGCTTGAGGTTCGCCGCGCCTTTTTGCACGCCGAGTCGCTTGAGTTTGTCGCGCAGAGAGACATCCATGCTCAGGCGACATTGTACGGCGTATCTTTCATTACTGATGCAGCCGCAGCCGCACAAGTAAATGGGTGATTTTGTTGATCAACTCGGTTGGATTGGTGATGATATTGAAATGGTCGCGCGAAAACATTTTTGGGAAATATTCGCGCGCTTGTTGATCAATCGCAAAAGCGTATGTTGTCACGTCATTTTGTTTTGCTTCTTCAATGGCTTTCTTGACATCATGAATGCCATATGCGCCCTCGTAGCGGTCATAGTCACATGGACGACCATCAGTGATAAGCAAAATAGCTTTGCGATCCGCAGAAACATTTTGCAGTAAGTGAGTTGCATGACGCACAGCGGGTCCGATGCGTGTGTATCCCTGTGCCTGAATTGCGCCAAGCCGCGCGCGCGTGCTGCGCCACGATGTTTCAAATGGTTTGAGCGCTTCATAGCGACATTCGCGGCGTGTGTTGGATGAGAAGCCGGCAATCGAAAATAAAATATCGAACTCATCTAGCGCCTCGCCGACACACAGCATCATATCGCGAATTGTGTCTAACACGCGGCGATTGCCGACATAGCTATCGGTTGAAAAACTCTCATCAAACAAAATCAGCGCGGCTAGATCATGAAAACGCTGACGCGGATCAATATAAATTGCATCCGAGGGGGATTGTTGAGTACGCAGCCTAACGCGGTTATCTATGACCGCGTCGAGATCAAGCTCAGTGCCTGATAGTTGGCGCTTGACTTGTGATTGAATCGTGGCGAAGTGAGCTATTCGTTTTTTGATGTCTAACACAAGACGCGAGTACTGAGCAAGCGCAGATGTCAACCACGCCTCATTACTTAACTCAAGCGCGGTTTCCTGAACAAAACACCAACGCGATAAGTAGAGTTGCTTTTTGTAATCCCATTCATGATAGGGGATGCCGATGTTGCGCGCGCGATCATTGACCTGCCACGCTGGACCCTCTAGCAAGATGTCGCTGCGATATATTGAGGATGGGCGATCGTGTGTGCGAATGACGCGCTTCATGTTTACTTCGCGCAACGATTCCTCATGTTCTTCTATTTCGTTTGTATCGTCAAATTTTCGGCTTTGTCCGGTGTATTCTTCGGTCGCCTCCACTTTTTCAAATGTGTGAATGGGCATGTCTTCGCCGTATGTATCTAGCTGCTGTTCAACTTGCACGCCGATTTGTCCCTTGCCTTCGATCTCTGTGATCTCGCTCTGATCGTTGTGCAAATTCAAATCCATCGGGTCTGAATTTGCGATGGTGTCTTGTTGCGAGGTGGATTGATCTGGCAATATGCCGACAATGCTCCATACATCGGCGCCTTGCGTTAGTTTGTCTTGGAGTGCGCTTATTTTGCGGGGCAAATTTGGCATGTCGCCGCCGCATTGCTCAACTAAGTGGGACAGCGATTGCGCGCCGCACTCACGCCAGTTTTCACGCAGCGCCAAAGCCGCCAAAATTGTTTTTAGTTCATATAGCTCGGCATTGGCGTAGCGTGTGGGCGCAACGGCAAACTCATGTGGAAGGCATATAGCGTCGCCAGAGAATAAGACCGGATTATCGGTTTCAATGATTTTGATGGGTTTGCCGCAAATCATTGAAGCTAGCAGCATCAGCTCATAGCGCTTGTCATTGAGGCTGGCGCGCACCTGTTGCGCGTGCCGCAACTTTGGCGCGATCACCGCGCGCTGGTACAACGCTTTTGCGCCGTGAAAGAGGCTTTCTTCCCATTCGAGAATGGCTTCAACAACGGCGTTCATTACAAGCTGAGGTCAATGATTTGTTTCATAGCAGCTAGGGCGTCGCTCGCGTCTGCCAATGGCTCAGCAATTGCTGTATAGCTTGCTAGTCGCGGCGGCACCCCTCTCACCATTAATTTGCCAGCTGACACTAACAAGCGCGTCGAAACCGATTCCAACAAAGACAAATGCGTCAGGTTGCGAATTTTTTGCGCGATGTTAATCAGAGCTTTGGCGCTCTTTTCATCTATACCGCTTTCGTTCATGACGATTTTTGCCTCGATCTCTGGCTCAGGATAATTAAAAGTCAAGCCTACAAAGCGCTGGCGCGTCGAAGGCTTAAGCTCGCGCATGCTGCGTTGATAGCTGGGGTTATAACTTACGACCAGCATAAAGTTGTCGGGCGCGTGCAGTTGTTCGCCGATGCGGTCGAGATAGAGTTCGCGACGATGATCGGTGAGTGAGTGAATGACCACAAGCGTGTCGGCGCGCGCTTCAGCGATTTCATCCAAATACAGGAGCGCACCAGTGCGCACGGCGCGTGTCACGGGCCCATCCACCCATATCGTGTCGCCCCCTTTGAGTAAATGGCGACCTAACAAATCAGTCGCGGAAGTGTCTTCGTTACAACTGACGGTGATTAATGGCAATTTGCTGATTTCTGCCGCATATTGCACAAAGCGAGTTTTACCGCACCCCGTGGGACCCTTGATCATTAGCGGCAGGCGCGATTTATAGGCGTGCTCAAAGATTTCGACTTCTTTGTGGATCGGCTGATAGTAGACCGACATGATTGTGTGTTGTTGCTTTTTGTTGAATGGCATCGGAGCATGTAACCGCTTGCGTCCGATGCCATTCATATGTAGATCAGGTCTTCATGGCTTCGTTTGAGGGTCTGCCATGCTTAAGTACGTAATAGATCACAATGCCAATGCCTGTGGAGAATAAAGTCGCCGCAAGCACTAGCCCAAGGAAATGGGGTTCGATCTCACGTTGCACCAAAATGAAATCTAAACCAACTCGGCGCTCTAGAACAACCTGTGAGATGCCTGCGACTGCGAATGCAGCAGTCATTGCGGTCATGCCGATGTTGGAAATCCAGAACCCCCATAAGGCTGCGCGGCTGTCCCATAGCTGTCGCCCAGACATGATCGGCATAGCAAATGACATCATTGCCAAGTTGATCATTGCATATGCGCCCCAAAATGCCATGTGCCCGTGCATGGCGGTGACGAGCGTGCCATGCGTCCATAGATTGACCTGAGGCAGTGTGTGGGCAAACCCTAAAAATCCGGCGCCAACAAAAGACATGATGGCGGTGCCCAGCGTCCATAAATATGCGGCGCGATTGGGATGTTGGCGCTGGCCTTTGCGGGCCATTGCTACTGCGTAGATCGCCATTCCAAGAAATGCCAAAGGCTCAAGCGCGGAAAAGATGCCGCCAACGGCTAACCAGTAAGAAGGGGTGCCGATGTAGTAGTAGTGGTGCCCTGTGCCGAGTATGCCAGAGAGAAATGTGAACCCGACAATGATGTATAGCCACTTTTCGACCACTTCACGATCTACGCCCGTGATCTTGATGAGCAAATAGCACAGCAGGCTACCCATGATGAGCTCCCACACCCCTTCGACCCAAAGGTGAACAACCCACCAACGATAGAAAGAGTCGAGCGTTTGATTGTCAAGTGTCAACATGCCGGGCAGATACAAGATCGCGGCAAAAAGCAAACCCGCGAATAAAACAATCGAAGTTGTCGTGCGGCGTTTGGCTTTTAATAGTGTGCCG
>CAZVQE010000108.1:0-7668 GCA_964628875.1 uncultured Anaerolineae bacterium | reverse complement strand
GACAAGCCGTTGATGACGATGGTGCGGTCATACAGATCTGGCGCAATGTTGAGCCAACGCTCATACTTGCCGTTGTAAACGATGTTGTCATACAGTTCGTCGGTCACGATAAGCGCCTGATTGCTACGCGCCCAATCCGCAATCATCTCTAGCTCCTCGCGCGAGTAGACCGATCCGGTTGGATTTGAGGGCGAGCACAAAATCAAAATGCGCGTCTTTGCTGTCGTGGCTTTGTCGAGCATCTCGCGCGTCACCTTAAATTCAGTCTCGATGCCTGTCTGGATAATTACGGGTGTCGCATCTGCCAGCTTGACCATCTCCGGATAGCTCACCCAATATGGCGCGGGGACGATGACCTCATCACCCGGGTCGCAGGTTGCCATCATGGTCAGATACAGCGTTTCTTTGCCACCGTTGCCAACCACAATTTGTGACGGCTTGTAATCAAACCCTGTATCGGCTTTCATGCGCGCGGCAATTGCTTTTTTGAGTGCAATCGTGCCGCCCGCGGGCGTGTACTTTGTGATGTTGGTGCGTATCGCTTCGATGCCAGCTTCCTTGATCACATCGGGCGTCGGAAAATCAGGCTCACCCGCGCCAAACGAGATCACATTCTCACCTGCGGCGCGCAACTCGGCGACTCTGCCCTCAACGGCTTGTGTAGCAGACGCCGCGACTTTTTGCGTGCGTGCGCTCAAACGAATTGGATTATTGCTCATGACGATGATAAGTATAAAGCGCAGCCTTTTGAGAGTACATAGTCTGAATACGTATCACAACTGGCTATTATTTTCTTTTGATGACGATCATCGTTTGATCGTCAAATGTTGGCTCGTTGCCGACATGTGCATTGATGGCGTCCAAGATACTCTCAATTATTTCATCGGCGCTTCGTTGTGTTTGTTTGCCGATGACTTCGCACAATCGCACGATGCCAAATTCATTTTGTTCTGAATCGAGCGCGTCAGTAATGCCATCGGTGTAAAAAATGATAACGTCGCCCGAGCTTAATCTCGCCTCGCACGGTGTCAAGGCGATGTGATCCATGATGCCAAGCGCAATGCCTGAGCATGCTACCTGCTCAATCGTGCCATCAGCGCGCAAGATCAATGGTGGGTTGTGACCTGCATTGGCAAGCTCGATGTGACCATTGAGCGGGTTTAATTGTGCATACGCCATCGTCACAAACATCTCCGCGCGCGAGTCTGCAAAGATCAAGTCATTTACACGATTTAGCGCGTTGGTCGGCGCGCGCCCCGTAAATGCGACGGAGCGCATCAGTGTGCGCGACAACGTCATAAAGAGCGCAGCTGGCATACCTTTTCCTGCAACGTCAGCAATGACAAATCCATAACGGTATTGGCTATCAGTTTCGTTGGTGTCTGCTTGATCCAGCTCAAAATAATCATAGAAATCGCCGCCGACTTGCTCGGCGCTCTTCCAGACACCAGCAATGTCCCAACCATCAATGCGCGGGAGGCTCTGTGGCAAAAAGCTCACTTGGATATTTTTTGCCATCTCTAGCTCTTGGTGTAATCGGTCAGTCGCCAACGAAGTCTCATACAACCGCGCATCTTCGATAGCGATTGCAACTTGCTGCGCCAAAAAATTGAGAAAGCGCTGATCTTGGTTTGAAAAACCTGCGCGTTGATTGGATTGCAAATCCATTACGCCAACAACTTGGTCTTCGATGACGAGAGGTAACACGGCTTCGCTGCGAGTTTCACTGAGCGCCTCCACACTGACAAATCGTGCGTCTTGCGACACGTCATCAACGATGATGATGTGTCGCTCAGAGGCACATGCGCCGATCAATCCTTCACCGCGGTTGAGTTTGAGATTGGGTTGTTGAATCGGATGCGACGCGCGACAAAGCAAACTTTGATCGGCATCTACCAAAAAGATAGCAACGAAGTAATAGCCAAACGTATTTTGCACGGCTTGTGTCAATAGTGGCAGCATAGTCTCAAGATCAAACGCCGATTGTGTTTGATTGGCGACCTCGCTCACTAGCTCTAGTTGCTGCAAGCGCCTTTGTTCGTTGGAGAGTGAGCGTGTGTTTTGAATGGCACTGGCAGCTTGCGTAGCGATGATGCTCAACGCACGTAAATCATTTTGCGAATACGCCCTAGTTTTTGGAGATTGCAATGCCATCGCGCCAAGCACAGCGTCATTACACATGAGTGGCACAAATACACCTGATCGCGGCGGCGCGCCATGATAAACAAAGCTAGGGGCAGCGGGCAATAAGTCACGCTCAGCGACAAAATCATTTACTAACAATGGTTTGCCATGCTCACGCACCCATTTGACAATGCCATCGCGCAACTCAAACTGCGCGGGCGGCTGTGGCTCGCCATTGATCGTGCGCGTGCGAATAAAGTAGCCATTGCCCTCAAATGTGCCAAGCTGAAAATTTGAGGCATCCATCAGCTGGCTCACCTGCTCAAAAACCAATTTGCATAACGCATCTTCATTCAGCGTAGAGCCGGCACTGGTTGCTACGGCGCTGCTCAGCCCTTCAAGCTCACGCACACGCGCGCGCAGCTGGTTTTGGGCTGAGCTGCGTTGTTGCCAAATGATGAGTCCCATGACCGCTAATCCGAGTAGCGCAGACGATAGCAAAATGAGCCAAGTTACAGGTGAGGTCATGCCGCGATGTATTATAGAGACAGATGCTGCGACTCACATACCTCGTTCGCTTATTGCTTGCGCTGTTTGTGTTAATGGCATCTGCGCCTGCATTTGCAGCGCCGCCCTCTGCGCCAGTCGTGTTGATAAACATGGATATTGGCTATGGCGGCTATACCAAGCAAGATAACTGGACACCTGTGCGCGTTACTCTGACGAGCAATGAAAGCGTCGAGGGCGACTTGGTGCTGACGGATAGCTCCTCTTCTTTCTTGGGCGCGTCGGGCGGATTGCCAGATCAAGATCGCATGTTGGCTACTGTGCGATTGTCACGCGAGGCGCGTCGTCAGGTGACGCTGTATGCCAAACCGAATGTTGCTTCATTTGATTTGAAATTTATCGCCGGCAAAAATGAGATTGCCACGACAAATGGCTCTGTGCGCCAACTCACCAACCTTGATCGGCTGACGATAGTTGTCAGCGAGCCCTTGGATGCATTTAACTTTTTGGGCGAGCAAAACACGCCGTTTGGCGGCAAAAACTTTGTGGCACAGATGCGCCCGGATCAATTGCCAGACCGTATCGCGGCATTAGCGGCGTGCGATGTCATTCTGATCAACAATGTTGATACCTCGCAGTTGCGCGAATCTCAACGGGCTGCGCTTCGAGCTTGGGTTTTGTCGGGCGGGCACCTCATTCTCAATGGCGGATCTGGCGCGCGACTGGCAAATATTGGATTGGCTGATTTGGCAGCGGCGCGAGTCAGCCCAACTACGATTGCTTCCGATCGGCTTATGAGCAGCCTACGCGAATTTGCGAGTGTAATTCGCACTGAGCCGTTGACGGTTATTACACCAACCCAGCCTACTGCGCCGCTTGCTGCATTACAACTCACCACCAATGATGGTGTCGTGATGTTGAGCAGCGTCGAGACGCCACTCATTGTGCGTCGCTCGATCGGGCAGGGCATTGTGGATCAGTTGGCGTTTGATGCGTCGCTCAGCCCGATCAGCAGTTGGCGCGACCGCGTGCATGTATTTTCGGTGCTTTTTAATGGGCGGCTCGACATGCCAAATATCGTCGGACCTTTGCGTGCTGAGCTGAGCGCGAGCGCCGCCGCGCGTTCGATTCCCAGCACAAAGCTGCCGTCATCGTTGTGGGTTTTGGCGTTTGTGTTGCTATACATCTTGACATTGGGGCCGCTGACTTTTTTTGTGCTGCGCAGGCTCAAACGTTTGATGTTGGCTTGGGTGGCGCTGCCACTTGTGATTGGCGCGTTTACGTTGATGGGCGCGCTGCTCAGTGTGCAGGTGCGTGGCGCGCAGACTGTCATGCAACAGATTAGCGCCGTGTTTGGCGACTCGCGATTTACTGACGCAAATAAGCTTGGCGTTGTCGGCATGTTATCACCACGCCGTAATGTAATTGATGTTGATCTTGAGCGGGCGTTGCCACAGGCGTTGCGCGATTCCCCTGAGTCGCAACGTCCAAATTTTGGTATCTCGGTGCGTCAAAGTGACAGCAATCAATTAGATGATTTAGTGGTTGCGCCCACAGAGGTGCGCACGCTGTATCTGCGAGGCGAAGGTTCGATCCCCAAGATTGACGCTGAGATCAAAGTCGTTTTGGCGCGCGCGCCAAGCGAGACATCCAAGCTCGTCGGCACACTGCGCAATGCATCGTCCGTTGATTTTGTGGATTGTGTATTTTCATCAGGCAACGATTGGAAAACATTCGCGGGCGCATTTACACCGGGCGCTGCGATAAATTTTGAGTTGCCGCTGACCAAGCCCCAATTGCGCGCATTGATTGCCCCCAAGATCGGGCGTTACAGCGCGACCAGCAGTTTTAGCACCACATCGTTTTTGTTTACATCGCGTTCCATTTTTGTGTCCAGCGAAAAGCTAGACGCATTTTTGTTGGAATGGCGAAACTACGCGCCATCAGCGTCTCAGGTGGTGGGCGCGCGTCGAATAGATCAAGATTTGCTAGAGTCTGTATTTATGCACGAAAACATGACGCTTGGCAATGCAGCGAGTTTGGCGTGTTGGGAATTAGGCTCGACGCCAAGTAGCACACGCGCGACGAGTTACATTGATCGCGGATTACGTGTCTGGAGCCTGCCCGTTGAGTCTGTTTTAGTTGCCACTGGCACGCCTATGAGCGCAGCGTTTTTTAATTGGAGCGTGACCAATTCAACCAGCAGCGTATCGGTGGCAGATAACGGACTTACGCTTGATAGCGGCAAGCATTACTTTTCGGTGACCCCGTGGCTGGGCGTGCGCAATTCGACCGAAACACAAAAAGTCACTACACGCCTAGAGTTTCCCAGCACAATACGCGGACTCAATCTACGCGATATATCGTTGTGGATGTTTAACTGGAAGACGAAGCAATATGACCGTGTGCGAGCTTCATTAAATAGCCGAGTCGAAACCATCGAAGCAAATGGCGCATACTTTTCGCCGATTGGCGAGGTTCGCTTGATGTTGCAAAATGCCAGCAATGACGCGATCACGATGGGCGACCTTCGCGTGGATGTGTTAGCCCAATGATTGCTTGATAAAATGGATGCCGCAAGGATATTTTCAATTTATGAAACCAGAAGCCACGGTTTACGATTTATCTGTGCCGACCCGTGTCGGCATCGAAATGCCCGCATCTGATGTGCCGCATTATGAGCTGCCCAAGGGGTTGTTGCGCGATCATTTAGGCTTGCCTGAGCTGAGCCAAATTGATGTGACGCGCCACTTTACGCGGCTCAGCCGTCTCAACATGGGCGTGGACACCAATATGTATCCCTTGGGTAGTTGCACCATGAAATACAACCCGCGTATAAACGAAGACGCGGCACGTATGCCGGGGTTTGCATTTGTGCATCCGCTCCAAGATCATCAAATCACGCAAGGCGCGATGTATCTGATGTATGAGCTACAAAACTACCTTGCAGAGATTGCGGGGTTTGCGGGCGTCAGCTTACAACCTGCGGCAGGCGCACAGGGTGAATTTACCGGCATCTTGATGATGCGCGCATATCATCGTTCACGCGGCGACAACAAACGCACCAAGATGTTGATCCCCGACAGCGCGCACGGCACCAATCCAGCCTCATGCGCGATGGCTGGACTCAAGGTTGTTGAATTGCCTTCTGACCCACGCGGCAATGTTGATCTAGCTGCACTCAAAGCCAATCTTGATGACACCGTCTGCGGCATCATGATTACAAATCCAAACACACTTGGAATGTTTGAAGAGCATGTCGAAGAAGTGTGTCGAATGGTGCATGAAGCGGGTGGGTTGGTTTACGGCGACGGCGCAAATATGAATGCATTACTTGGCATTGCGAAGCCCGGTGAGATTGGTTTCGATGTGATTCATTACAACCTACACAAGACATTTAGCACTCCGCATGGCGGCGGCGGCCCGGGATCAGGGCCTGTTGCTGTTGGCGCAAAGCTGGTGGACTTTTTGCCGGGTCCATTGGTGCGCGTAAAACCGGACAGTGAGAACGACGAAAACGAAGAAGGCGTGCCTTTGTATGAATGGTTCACGCCAAAGCACAGTATCGGTCGCATGCGCGCGTTTGCAGGCAATTTTGGCATGATGGTGCGCGCGTTCACTTACATACGCGTACACGGCGAAGAAGGTTTACGTGCTGTTAGCCAACACGCAGTGCTAAATGCCAATTACATTCAAGCGCGTATCAAGCATGCGTATCCTGTGCCTGAGGGCAACCGCTATTGCATGCACGAGGTTGTTGCTCAAGGTAAATTGCCAAATGCGCCCGATATACGCGCCTTGGATGTGAGCAAGCGTTTGATGGATAAAGGCTTCCATCCGCCCACAAATTATTTCCCGTTGATCGTGCCTGAAGCGCTCATGATTGAGCCGACCGAGACCGAGAGCAAGCAGACGCTAGATGAATTTGTGGATGCGATGCTTGAAATCGCTCATGAAGCCGAGACAAATCCTGACCTGCTCAAAAATGCGCCGCACACTGCGCCAATGAAACGTATGGATGAAGTCCGCGCGGCACGCGATCTCGTGCTATGTTGCCGCTTGCCAAGTTACGCCGACTAATCAATTCTCAAAAGAAAAAAGTAAATGCAAAGACAACTCAATAACGCATGGATTACTGTCGCGGTTTTTTTGGCGCTAACTGTCATAGTGTGTGCGGTGTCGTTTATCGGATACAACGCCGTGAGTGCGCCGCGCAGCGCAGCGCCGATCCCAACCGCTGTATCACAAGCGCCCGCTAAGCCTATAGCAACTCAACCATCTGCAGCGCCGACAGTCGCCGCAAAACCTGCACAACAAGGAGCAATTCCACCTATGACATCTCAAGTGGGTCAACCAACCACCACCGCAACTGGACTGCAATTTATAGACGAAAAAATAGGCACGGGAGCGCAACCGCAAGCCACTCAGCGCGTCGTCGTGCATTACACGGGCTATCTTGACAACGGCACCGTTTTTGACAGCTCGGTGCAGCGAGGGCAGCCTGCTGAGTTTCCGTTGAATGGCGTCATACCGGGTTTTCGTGAGGGCATCTCAACGATGAAAGTCGGCGGCAAACGTCGCTTGATTATTCCGGCTAGCCTTGGCTACGGTGAAAAGGGCTCACCGCCAGTAATCCCCGCCAATGCGCGATTGACTTTTGATGTTGAGTTGATCTCGATCAAGTAACGACTAGCTGTGACCACAAGATTATTTTGAGGGCGGCTCTACAGCCGCCTTCATCTTTTTTCAACATTAAACTCATGAAAATTTTAAGGCGTTGCGATATAATCAAATGTTGCGAAAATTAGCCTGTTTTTCAGAGATATATACGCAACAAAAGAGCTTGTAAAACGTGGCTGAACCAGAAAATAAAGACGCGGAAAACGCGTTGACTTCAGCGGTCATTGAACCCTCTCCAACTAGTGAGACCGCGACGAATGTCGGACACATTCAATCCGTAGACATTGAGCATGAGATGCGCAGCGCGTATCTCGATTACGCCATGAGCGTGATCGTTGCACGCGCGTTGCCTGACGC
>CAZVQE010000107.1:0-7713 GCA_964628875.1 uncultured Anaerolineae bacterium | reverse complement strand
GCCGTGGTCGGCGTCGTCGCGCAGCGTATCGGCGCCGAAAAGATTTCGGATTTTGCTGGTTTGTCAAAGCGCGCGCCGCTCTTGGCAATGGCGATGGTGGCGGCATTGCTCAGTCTGACTGGAGCGCCGCCGCTGGTGGGCTTTATCGCCAAGCTGTTCCTATTCCGCTCGGTCATCAATGGAATGGCGTCTGAACCTGCGCTGATGTCGTTGCTCATCTCAGGTCTCATCAATGTGCTGATCTCAGTGTTTTACTATCTGGGCGTCGCGCGTGCGATGTACGCCGAAAAGAGCAGCGACGACACGCCGATTCGTGTGCCAGCTAACACGGGTTTTGTGATCGCGGTTGCTGTGTTTGGCATCTTGTTTACGGCGATTGTCTCGACGCCGTTTTGGAATTTGGCGGCAGCTGCCGCCAAGTCATTTTTGCAATAGACGCGTGAGCGTTTGGTGAGCTTATCGAGCCAAACGCAGCTGTTCAAAAAATGAGTCGGAGGTGCAGTAGTGCGCCTCCGATTTTTTATTGGTTGATCGGAGGTGCGGGTCGCGTAGGCTTGCTCATGCGCCTAAAATGCGATAAAAATGTTTGCGCTTTCAAGCATAGATTTTGGCTGAATTTTTGGCTGGCGCAGGCGCAATTCACCGTCCCTATGGTATAATCGCCCGCGATGAAAATCGGCAGCCCGACAACGAAAACAACGCGCACAGGGCAGATTTTTCCTCTGCAGATTGTCATCAAAATGTTCGCCCAAATCGCAATTTTTGTCGGTGGATTACTGGTGGGCGCCTTGTTTATCGGTCAGTTTCTTGACGCGACATTTCACACGACGCCTTGGCTCAAGTTTGGCTTATTTGCGTTGTCGTCGTTTCCCGCGATTTGGATTGCCTATCGCGTTGGGCGGCGCGCGATTCAAGCTGCAAATGAGAGCGATCCGCTCGCGGAGGGCGCTCAGGTTCAGGCTTAATTTACAGAGATTTTATTGATTTAGGTCAATTTACACAATGTTAGAGATTTCACTCAAACCCGAAGTTTTGACGAAAATCGGCTCGATTCCGATTACAAATGCGCAAATGACCTCATGGTTGTCATCGCTTATATTAATAATTGTTGCCCTTTTGGTCGGTATTAATTACAAGCGCCTGCCAACTGGTTTGCAGCACATTTTTGAGATGGTGTATGAACTATTTCAAAATATGGCTGAGGAAGCAATGGGCAAATTTGGACAAAAATTCGTGCCGTTGCTTTGCACGATTTTCTTGTTTATTATCACGGCGAATTGGATGGGCGTGCTGCCCGGTGTTGGCTCACTTGTGATTGTGCATGACGCTGCCAAATCGCAAAAAGCAGGCATCATGGTTCTCGGTGATGCTAAGGCTGCGGACGATCACGCTGCTCCTGCAAAGCCAGCAACTGATTCGCATGGCGCGCCTGCCGAAGCGGCAAAAGATGCGCATGCCGCAGATGCTGCGCACGAAGTTGAGCATGCGTATGTGCCTATTTTCCGCGGCGGCAATGCTGACCTGAATACGACATTTGCGCTGGCGCTCATTGCGCAGGTGATTGTGCATGCGATGGGCATCAAGACTGCGGGTCTGAAGCATCATCTTGCGCACTTTAAGAACCCTCTCGAAATCGTATCTGAGTTGTCAAAAATCTTGTCGTTTGGCTTCCGTCTCTTCGGAAACGTATTCGCTGGCGAAGTCTTGCTGTTGGCAATGTCAAGCATCTTGGCGATCATCTTGCGCAATTATTCGCCAGCGTATGGCTTGTTTGGCGGCATCATCGTCGTGCCATTTTTGTTGTTAGAGTTGTTTGTGGGCTTTATTCAAGCCTTTGTGTTTGCGATGCTCACACTCAGCTTCTTGAGCCTGTTTGTCAAGACCGATAAGTCGGCGGCTCATCATTAAATTCAATCAAAAACAAATTTAAATCACTAAAAAGGTAAAACAAATTATGGATCTCACCCCTCTCGCAAAAGCACTCGCTATCGGTATCGGCGCAATCGGACCCGGCATTGGACTGGGCATCATCGGCGGCAAAGCCGTCGAGGCATTGGGCCGCAACCCTGAAGTCGGCGGTCAAATCCGCACGTTGATGATTCTTGGTATGGCATTTACTGAAGCCGTCGCTATTTACGCCTTGGTTATCGCGTTGATTGCCTAAAAAGTTTTAGAAAGAGAACCTGATTATGTTGGAAACATTGGGCATCAATCCAATCCTGTTGATTGCACAAATCATCAGCTTTGGCATTGTTTATTTTGTGCTCAACAAGTTCCTCTTTCCGCAAGTCAAAAAGGCGCTAGATGAACGACGTGCAGCCGTTGAAAAGACGTTTGCCGATCAGACCGCCATTGAGACTCGCCTAAAGGAATTTGACGAAGAGCAAAAAGTGGCGCAGAAGAAAGCTGCGGAAGACGTGCAGAAGATGTTGGCGGATGCCAAAGATTCTGCAGCTGCAACAAAGGCAGACCTCGTTGCCAAAGCGCGCGAAGCCGCTGATGCTGAAGTAGCAACAGCTAAGGTGCGCATTGACCAAGAGAAGCAGACTGCCGAAGCCGAAGTCGCAAAGCGCGCTAAAGACGTGGCTCAATCTATCGTGAAAGAGCTGCTCGCCGAGAAAGCAGGCGACGCCAAGTGGCAGGACTCACAAGTCAAGGCAGGGATCAACACCCTGAAGCAAGTGTCATGACCGACCAATCCGAAAGCACAACCATCGCTGCTGGATTTCTGAAGTATCTCGACAGTATCGGCAAGCGCTCATCGCTGCGCGAGATTATCGGCATCCTACAGCGTGAGCTTGAGCCTCAGTTGCCTGAGCTAGTGGTTGAATCCGCCTCCGCGCTATCCGACGCTGATCGCGCCGAGATCATCAAGACGTTGGCAGATAAACCACGCAAAGGCGAGGTCCAGTTCAAGGTCAATCCAGAATTGATCGGTGGAATGAAGGTCTTCCATGGTGACCGAGTGCTGGATATGTCCATTCAGGGCAAATTAAAGAAGATCTATGCTTAATCTCGATCAGATTACCCAAGACATTCTCGCTCAGATCAATCGAGTTGACGAGTCTCCCAAGTTTAAAAGCACGGGCATCGTTACCTCCGTTGGCGACGGCGTCGTGATTGCCTCTGGCTTGTCCGAAGCCAAAATGGGCGAAATCATTACGATGCCAGGCAACGTTCCGGGCGTAGTGTTTAACCTCAAAGAAAACCAAGTGGACATTGTTGCCCTTGGTGAAATTGCGCATGTCAGAACAGGCGACCGCGTGGAATCTACCGGTCAAATTTTGGCTGTCAAATGCTCGCCGCAACTGCTCGGGCGAGTGACAAGCGCACTATTGGAGCCAGTGGATGGCGGTGTGGCGCTCAAGGATGACCCCGAAGCCAAGATGATGCCTGTTGAGAAGGTGGCGCCGGGCGTCGTCAAACGCCAAGACGTGCGCACGCCGATGCAGACTGGTATCAAAGTGATTGATGCGCTGGTGCCAATCGGGCGCGGACAGCGCGAATTGATCATCGGCGACCGCGGCACTGGCAAGACAGCCCTAGCGGTTGATGCGATGATCAACCAGCACAACATTAATGAAAGCCTGCAGCCCGGCGAGAAACGTGTGATCAGCATCTATGTTGCAGTCGGTCAAAAAGCCTCAAAGATTGCTCAAGTTGTCGCCAAATTGCAAGAATCGGGCGCGATGGCTTCATCAATCATTGTGGCGGCGTCGGCCTCTGACCCTGCATCTTTGCAATATCTCGCACCATTTACAGGTTGCGCACTTGGCGAATACTTCATGGATCGCGGTGATGATGTCCTCATTATTTATGACGACCTCACCAAGCATGCATGGGCGTATCGCCAACTTTCGTTGCTGCTGCGTCGCCCATCTGGACGCGAAGCGTACCCAGGCGATATTTTCTATCTGCACAGCCGCTTGCTTGAGCGCGCCGCGCGTATGCGCGATTCGCTCGGCGGTGGTTCGCTTACAGCATTGCCTGTAATTGAAACGCAAGCCAACGACATCTCGGCTTACATTCCGACCAACGTGATCTCAATCACCGATGGTCAGATATTCCTTGACCCCGACCAATTTAACGCGGGCATCCGCCCGGCGATCTCGGTCGGTCTGTCAGTCAGCCGCGTAGGCGGCGACGCGCAGACTAAGGCGATGAAGCAGGTTGCAGGCAAATTGAAACTTGACCTCGCACAATACCGTGAGTTGGCAGCGTTTGCTCAATTTGGTAGCGACTCTCTCGATGCCGATACGCGCAAGCGTCTCGATCGTGGTAAGGCGATGACTGAGCTGCTCAAGCAGCCGCAATATGCGCCGCTTGGCGTGGATGAGCAGGTTGCGCAGATTTGGCTTGGCAAAGAAGGTTATCTCGATAGCGTGCCGCTCGAAAAGGTGGCTTCGTTCTCAGATGCATTTGTCACGCAGTTGCGCGCGATCAAGAGCAACCCGTTGGCGACCATTCGCGCGGCAAAGGTTGTTTCGCCTGAAATGGACGGCGTGCTAAAACAAACCGCCGAAGAAGTCAAGAAAATGTTTGCATAAACAGTTCGTAGTTCGGAGGATGGAGTTTTTATAACCCTGACTCTGAACTTTGAACTGTGAACTTCAGAGATGGCATCGCTACGTGAAATTAAAAAGCGCATTCGCAGCGCCCAGAACATAGGCAAAGTCACTAAGGCTTTGCAGATGATCTCGGCTGTGCGTATGCGTAAGGCACAACAAGATGCATTGCTGAGCCGCCCATATGCCACCGAGTTGGTTGAGACGTTACGCAAATTGCCGGCGACCGATGTTGAAAATTCTTTGTTGCACGCGAATGAGGCAACCAAGCAATTACTCATCATCGTAGCCCCAGATCGCGGTCTTGCAGGTTCTTTGCTGACAAACCTGTATCGTGTGGTTGCGCGCTGGAGCAAAGGCAAGGAAGTCGAAGCAATCTCAATGGGTAAAAAGGCATCAAGCATTGCTATGCGCAGCAAGGTGTCACTCGTTGCGGATTACCCGACAAAAGAGTTTGAGAGTCTTGCTAACAATGTGGTGGATCAATATCGGGCGGGAGCATATGCCTCGGTGTGGATCGCCTACAGCAAGTTTGTCAACACCATGACGCAACAGCCTGAGGTAGTGCAGTTTTTGCCGGTCAATCTGGCGAATGTAGTCAAAGATCAAACCGCGACTGGACCGCACGCCATTTACACATTTGAGCCGGGTGCTGCAAAGGTGTTGGATTACGTCATTACTGAGTACCTCAAGAGCACACTGGCTCAAATACTCAAAGATGCTATGGCGGCTGAGCATAGCGCGCGCTTTGTGGCAATGAAGAGTGCGCATGACAATGCTATGGGCATCGTAAAAGAGTTGAATCTTTTGTATAACAAAACCCGTCAGGAGAAGATCACGAATGAAATCTCCGACATCGCAAGCGCAAGCATGCTAGTTCAATAGAGACGAGAAATAGATATGAGACAAGGAAAAGTTGTTCAAGTCATGGGTCCGGTCGTAGACTGCGAGTTTGACGCTGCGCCACCCATTAACTCTGAAATCAAAGTCGGCGACCTGACGCTTGAGACCGCGCTCATCCTGAATGATAAGCAGGTGCGCACGGTGGCGATGGGTCCAACAGATGGTTTGGTGCGCGGTATGGCTGTGACGACTACGGACAAGCCTATCTCCGTGCCTGTAGGCGACGCAACACTCGGGCGCATTTTTAATGTGCTGGGTGAGCCGGTAGATGAGCAGCCATTGGACACGAAAAATGTGCCGATGATGCCAATCCACCGTGTCGCGCCTCAGTACGCTGAGATGAGCACAAAGCTCGAAGTGTTAGAGACCGGCATCAAAGTGATTGACCTAATCGCGCCATTTGTTAAAGGCGGTAAGACCGCCGTGTTCGGCGGCGCAGGCACGGGTAAGACCGTGATCATCACTGAGCTAATCAACAACATCGCCAAAAGCTATAGCGGTCACTCCGTGTTTGCTGGCGTGGGTGAGCGCACACGCGAAGGCACGGCATTGTATCGTGAATTGCACGAGGCTGGCGTGTTGGGCAGCACGGCATTGGTGTTTGGTCAAATGAATGAGCCGCCGGGCGCACGCATGCGCACACCATTTACGGCGATGACAATGGCAGAGTTCTTCCGCGATGAGCGCGGCGAAGACGTGTTGTTGTTTATTGATAACATGTTCCGCTTTGCGCAAGCGGGATCCGAAGTGTCCGCATTGCTTGGACGCATGCCAAGCGCAGTAGGCTATCAGCCGACGCTTGCGGCTGAGATGGGCGCCTTGCAAGAGCGCATTAGCTCGACACGCAAAGGCAGCATCACCTCAGTGCAGGCGGTGTATGTGCCAGCAGACGACTACACTGACCCCGCGCCAGTGGCAACTTTTGCCCACCTTGACAGCCAGATGTCGCTCGATCGCGCGTTGTCTGACCAAGGTTTGTATCCAGCCATTGACCCGCTGTCATCGAGCGCCCGCGTGCTTGACCCCAACTATGTTGGCGCTGAGCATTATCGTGTGGCAAACGGTGTCAAGCGCATTTTGCAGCGCTATAAAGAATTGCAAGACATCATCGCCATTCTCGGTGTGGATGAGCTCGCAGACGAAGATAAGCTGATCGTTGGTCGCGCCCGCAAAGTGCAGCGCTTCTTGACACAGCCATTCTCGACGGCAGCCCAATTCACCGGACGCGAAGGTGTATCGGTGCGTCTCGAGGATACAGTGGCAGGCTTTGCGGCGTTGATTGACGGCAAGCTCGACGATATCCCTGAGGATCGCTTTTACATGAAAGGCAATCTCGATAGCGTGTTGAAGGGCTAAGAGGCAAACAACGTGTTTAGATTAAAGATCATCTCTCCAGAGCGCACGGTGCTAGACGCCGAGTGCACCTCTGTGACCATGCCAACCGAAGATGGTCAGATCACAGTGTTGCCAAACCACGCACCGATCTACACGTTGGTGTCGGCAGGTGAGGTGATTGCGCGCACGACCGACAAGGGCGAGATCTCGTTGGGTGTTGGTTCGGGTTTTGCAAATATCACTCAGACTGGCGTGACGCTCTTGGCAAACTTTGGTATCTTGACTGATGATATTGATGAGGCGCGCGCGAGAGAGGCAAAAGAGCGCGCAGAGACATTGTTGCGCGAGCGCCGCACCAAGCAAGATGAAGCGCTGGCAGCGATGGAGCTGTCGCGCAGCCTACTGGAGCTAAAGCTAGCGAATAAACGCGCACGTTAGCTACCCGATTTACAACATAGCCGCCTAACTTAGGCGCGCTATGCTTTACGAAACCCGATGCAAATTTGTATCGGGTTTCGTTTTTGTTTTACGCTAAAAAAAGATGGACGAAAAATTAGCTTCGATTCAAGCCAAGTTTGATGAGTTGACGCGCCAGATGGCGGATGAAAATTTGGCAAATGACTATGAGCGCTATGCCGAAGTCGCCAAACAACACAACGATCTCAAACCGATCGTTGAGAAATATCAGTCGCGCCAAAAAGCGATTCAAGAACTCAAAGACGCGCAAGAGATGGCTGCCAGCGGCGACGCCGAGCTGGGCGCTATGGCGCAGGACGAAATCGCGCGCCTCGAAAAATCCATTCCGCAAATGGACGCCGAACTCAAAGCCATGCTGCTGCCCAAGGATCCACGCGACGACCGCAACGTCATTGTTGAGATTCGCGCGGGAGCAGGCGGTGATGAGGCAGGG
>CAZVQE010000106.1:313-7749 GCA_964628875.1 uncultured Anaerolineae bacterium | reverse complement strand
CCTGTCCAACCCAGCGGCAACATCAACGCATCATTTTTGTCGAGCAATTGCAATGCCAGATTGAGCGACGAGATGGTGTCGTTGAGATCGCGCTGTGTCGTCTGAGTTGCGGCGGTAAATAGCGCGCTGCGCAATGTGGCATTGCGATACAGCGTATTGACCATCATGAGTGAATCGGCATTGAGCACGGTGCAGAGTAGCGCGCCGACGATCAAGGTCACGGTTTGAATGCGCCGTTTGTACCAGCCTGAGACGCGATCCATCCCGTCATCAAACCACTGCTCGATGTTGCGGCGCGCCTTGTGAATGTCACCATCGGCGTCATCTACGAGTGCAATCAACATACGTTTGACTGGGTCATATTGCTCTGGCAACAGCGCAATGGCGTCACTGACCTCGCTCACTAGTGGCGGTTTGCCGTTTGGCATGTCTGGCACGATGGTATCTACCAACGCCAATGCAAATAGGCGCGCTGGAATATAAGGCGGCAACTTAGCGCTCTTAAATAGCTTACTGCGCCAATTGCGCTGAGCCAAGCTGGAGATCAGCGGGTGCGCATAAAGCTTTTGTGCGAGTTGATTGCCCTTTGGATCATTGAGCAAATTGCGCACACCCTGCTCTAGCGTCGTCGCGCGCATACTCAAGAGCCATGAGATGCCTTCATTGATCGCCGAGCAGAGTAAGCTGAGCAACAAAAAGAAAAAGGTCGTGCCTGCGACTACTTCAATAATTGCTGTCATGATTAATTTCTATGCAAATTCTAATAGACAATTAGAATTTGTCAAGAGTGTCATTTGCCAATCTTTGATCTAGCAACGCTATGGGGCTTTGTGAATGAGTCGAGCACAGGCAGAGGCTATAATTTTTTTGCTCGATTTGCGTTTGATGGGTAAAAAGCACTACAATCCAAAATCGCAAATCTATAAATCAAATGGCAATCCCCGAGCATCTCGAATCCATCGTCAAAAACCTGCCGACCACGCCGGGTTGCTATTTGTATTACAGCGCAGCAAACGAAATCATCTACGTCGGCAAAGCCATCAATCTGCGCAATCGTGTGCGCAGCTATTTCAATCCAAATACATGGCTGACCTCGCCCAAGACTGGGCGACTGGTCAAAGAAATCGCGCGCATCGAGTTTGTGGTGCGCGGCAGCGAACTCGAAGCGCTGATCCAAGAAGCCGAACTCATCAAACGTCACAAGCCGAAATACAACATTCGCCTGAAGGACGACAAACGCTATCCGTATCTCAAAGTCACTTGGCAAGATAACTTTCCGACGGTGCTGGTGACACGACGCATGGACGACGACGGCGCACGCTATTACGGACCCTACAGCAATGCCAAAGCCGTGTATGCCACGCGCGATGCGTTGCGTCGCATGTTTCCATTTTTGAATTGCGACCGCGTCATCACGGGTCACGACAAACGCGCCTGCATGTACTATGACATCAAGCTGTGTAGTGGTCCCTGCATCGGCGCCATTCAACGCGCTGAATATCGCGCGACGATCCAGCGGCTATGCGACTTTTTGGAGGGCAAGACCGACGAGGTCACGCGCGACCTCGCTCAACGCATGGAGCGCGCGGCAGAGCATTTTCAGTTTGAGCGCGCGGCGCTGTATCGCGATCAGCTACAGGCGGTGAATGTGATCGCCGAGAAACAACGTATCGTCAGCGCAAACGCGATAGATCAAGATGTCATTGCCTTTGCGCGCGATGAAGGCGACACGTGTGTGCAAGTGATGTTTATCCGCGGCGGCAAGCTGCTCGGACAAGAGTACTTTGTGTTGGATGGGGCTGAGGGCGAGGACGAACAAACCGTGCTGGACAATTTCTTGAAGCGGTTTTACGACGAAGCCGCGTATGTGCCGCCCAATGTGTTGTTGCCATCGCAGGTGGATGAGGCATTTATCATCGAGAGCTGGCTGCGCCAAAAGAGCGGCACAAAGGTGCATCTGCACGCTGCAAACGACAGCGCTGAGCATGATCTGCTCGACCTCGCCAAACAAAACGCAACCGAGCAGCTTGCCACGCTCAAGGCGCAATGGCAAGAGGACACGCACCGCCAAGAGGCTCACCTTAAAGAGCTGCAAGATGCGCTCGATCTGCCGCGTTTGCCGACGCGCATTGAGTGTTTTGACATCAGCAACACGCAAGGCACAGCGATCACCTCCGCCATGGTCGTGTTTGTGCATGGCGTGCCACAAAAGAGCGACTACCGCCGATTTAACATCCGCGACATCGAGGGTCCCAACGATTTTGAGAGCATGCGCCAGGCGCTGCGGCGACGATTTGCGCGGTGGCGTGACGCACAGGCAAATGAAGGGGAGAAGGGAAGAACGGAGGAGGGAGAACCGCCTACTCACCCGATCACCCGCTCAGCCAAATCACCCGCAAAACAAGACACCTCCTTCGCCGTGCTGCCGGATCTGTTGCTGATTGACGGCGGCAAGGGACAGCTTGGCATCGCGGTCGAGGTGCTGCATGAATTTGATCTCGCTCACATCGTGCCGGTGGCTTCGCTCGCCAAACGCCAAGAAGAAATTTTCTTGCCAAACAAGCGCGACTCGATCTACTTGCCGCGCAATTCACAAGCGCTGTATCTCGTGCAACGAGTGCGCGACGAGGCACACCGCTA
The DNA here is from genome assembly GCA_964628875.1 of uncultured Anaerolineae bacterium. Taxonomy (GTDB): domain Bacteria; phylum Chloroflexota; class Anaerolineae; order J036; family Brachytrichaceae; genus AQU-03. The sequence continues at coordinate 5,109 of CAZVQE010000106.1, read as the reverse complement.
CGGTATCGGCGGGCATCGGCGCATGCGCCAAAAAATCGGCATGGCATCTCGACTTGACTCGATTGCCGGTATCGGGCCTCAGCGTCGCAAACGCTTGCTGACGCAATTTGGGTCGTATGATGCGATCATGGACGCCAGCATCGAACAGCTCAGCCTCGTCGTGCCACGCGACGTGGCGCTGGCAATCAAAGGGCAAATCTAATCGCTGAAAAATCAATTCTCAAAAATCAAAAACCAATCATGTCAAAAAAACTCAAAGTCGGTGTGATCGGCGTCGGCAACATCGCGCGCTATCACATGCCGGGCTGGGCAGCCTCCGAACACGCCGAGGTCGTCGCCAGCGCAGATGTCATTGACAGCACGCTGCAAGCATGGGGCAAGCAATACAATCTGTCGCGGCTCTACAGCGATCCGCTGGATCTGATCCGCGATCCAGAGATTGACATCGTAGATATCTGCGTGCCAAACCGCATGCATGCGCCGCTGGCCATCGCCGCGCTCGACGCAGGCAAACACGTCATGTGTGAAAAGCCACTCGCGCCGACGCCCGACGAGATCCGCGACATGATCCGCGCACGCGACCGCAGCGGCAAATTGCTCATGACCGCGCAACACTTTAGATTTAATGGTGCATCGCAAGCCATGAAAAACGAGATCGCGCTCGGTACGCTCGGCGAGATTTATCACGCGCGCAGTTGGATGCTGCGCCGCAACGCCATGATCCCGACGCCCGCATTTACAAAGAAGGCGCTGAGTGGCGGTGGACCGACAATAGACATCGGCGTGCATGTGCTTGACCTGACGCTGTGGCTAATGGGCAATCCGCGTCCAGTCGCGGTCAGCGGCGTGGCACAAAACAAACTCAGCCACATCGAAGGTCAGTTTAGCGTGTGGCGCAGCGGCGCGATGCCACCGCCACAGGATTTTGACGTCGAGGATTTTGCGGCGGCGTTTGTGCGCTTTGAAAATGGCGCGACACTTGTGCTGGAGGTCAGTTGGTTTTTGTTTCATGACACAGACGGCGAGGATATGCAAATCTGGCTGTATGGCACACAGGGCGGCGCGCATTGGCCCCGCGCTGAGTTTCTCAGCTCAAACTATCAAACGCGCCAACAATACAATCGCACGCTCAAGCTGACCAAAGACGCGCTCGAGCCGCACGCACAAGAGTGCGTCGAATTTGCCCGCGCCATCGCCGAGGGTCTGCCGTCACCCGTGCCCGCCGAGCAGAGCCTGCAGGTGATTTCGATTCTCGATGGCATCTATCGCAGCCAAAAAGAAGGACGCGAGGTGTCGCTGGTTTGATGTCGCAGTTGTCATTCTGAGGCTCAGAGATTCTTCACTTCGCTACGCTATGTTCAGAATGACAGATGCAAAAATCTTTTCATCTTTGATATCCAACTAACCTTATGAAAAATCTAGCTTTTGTCGGATGCGCGCATATACACACGCCAAACTTTGTCAAGCGCATCTTGGCGCGCAATGATGTGCGCGTCAAATATGTCTGGGATCACGACGCAGCACGTGCGCATCTTCGCGCGGGTGAATTGGGCGCGCAGGTGGTGACCGATGCGAGCGCCATTTACAACGATAGCGACGTGAGCGCGGTCGTCATCTGCTCAGAGACTAACCTGCACGAGCCGCTCGTGCTACAGGCGACCGCCGCACGCCGCCATCTGTTTGTCGAGAAGCCGCTCGGCTTTGATGGCGCGAGTGCACTGCGCATGGCGCGCGCGATTGAGGCGGCGGGTGTTATTTTTCAGACGGGCTACTTTATGCGCGGCGACCCGATCAATCTGTTTTTGCGTAAGCAGATACGCGCGGGCGCATTTGGCAAGATCACGCGCCTGCGACACACCAATTGTCACGCGGGCTCGCTCAAACATTGGTTTGACACCGACTGGCGCTGGATGACCGATCTCGCACAAGCCGGCGTCGGCGCATTTGGCGATCTCGGTACGCACTCGCTCGATGTGATGCTGTGGCTGCTCGATAATCCAACGCCGAGCGCGGTGACCGCCGACGTGGATGTGGCGGTGCGCCACTACGGCGCGTGCGACGAGTTTGGCGAGGGCATGCTCAAATTTAACGACGGCATGATCGGCACGCTCGCGGCGGGCTGGGTGGACGTGCAGCATCCGATTAGCTACGTCATCAGCGGCACACAGGGGCACGCGTATGTGGCTGACAATCAGCTCTATTTTTACAGCGAGCATGTGAATGGCGCGGACGGCAAGCAAGTCTGGAGCGATTTGCCCGCGCGGCTACCGCACGCATTTGACCTATTTTTGGACGCGGTGATCGGCAAATTAGATGTGCCGTTGGTGACGCCGCACGAAGCCGCCACGCGCAGCACGATCATGCAGGCGCTGTATCAGGCGGCACAACAGAGAGCGTGGGTGAAGTTGAGTTGATCTGAATTTCGTTTTGAGCGATGCGCGCGAATGTCAAAAGTCGCGGGCATCCAGCGCGCAAATCTCGGCGGAATACTGGATTCCCGCTTTCGCGGGAATGACGGTAACCTCTCTCATCTTAGACACTCTCTACATGCGCAGGCGTGACGATCAGGAGTAATATTTAACAAACTGCTGTGGCGCAGCGAAGACGTCACAATAGCAAACAACAGGAGAGTCAGCGCAATGGCAAAAGATAAAGCCTACAAACAAGCCGAACAAAAAATCGCCGCCGCCCTGCGCTCAGACGCAAAGGAACTTGACCTCCGCTCCATGCAGTTAACCGAATTGCCAGACTCCCTGGGACAACTCGCGCAGTTGACATCCCTGGATCTCTCCCACAACCAACTGACCGCCCTGCCCGACTCCCTCGGACAACTCACACAGTTGACATCCCTGAATCTCTCCGACAACCAACTGACCTCCCTGCCAGACTCGCTCGGACAACTCACACACTTGACATCCCTGTATCTCTCTGGAAACCAAATAACCGATTTACCGAGTTCATTCAAAAAACTAATTAGCCTTAAGACTTTGAGATTTTCTGGTGGGGGTGGAAAGAATCCCCTTGGCAAACTTCCAGAAGTTCTTCGTAATCTAAAATCACTTGAAGCACTTTGGACTGAAGAATGCGAGTTGAGATTCTTGCCTGATTGGATTGGCGAGTTAGTTAATTTGAAAGAAATTCTATTGTATAAAAACAGTATCACCGACCTTCCCCCTTCACTCGCCCAACTTGAGCATTTGAAAACACTCGACCTCGACGGTAACCCCCTCAACCCCGCCCTGCAAAGCGCATACGACGCTTGTAAGGGTGGCAGTCATGAAGGTTATGACCCACTCTGGGCATACCTCCGCAGCCTCGAGCAAAACGCCGAGCCACTCTACGAAGCCAAACTCGTGCTAGTCGGCGAAGGCAACGTCGGCAAGACCACGCTCCTCAAGGCGTTGAAAAATGAAAAGGGCGCAGGCGCGCCCAAGAAAGACGAAAGAACCACGCACGGCGTCGAAATTGACATTCACGGCTTGCGCCTACCCCATCCCCAAAAGGACGGCGTCGAAATCCAACTCAACGCCTGGGATTTCGGCGGGCAGGACGTCTACCGCGTCACGCACCAATTCTTCTTCAGCCGCCGTTCGCTCTACCTGCTCGTCTGGGAGCCGCGCAACAACGTCCAGCAGGGGCGGCTGGATGAATGGCTGGAAATGATTCGCCTGCGCGTCGGCGACGAAGCGCGCGTCATCATCGTCTCCACCCATTGCAAGGAAGGCGGGCACCTGGCGCGCATTGACAAACCCGTTTTCAAAGCCCAATACGGCGACATGATTGTAGATTTTTGCGAAGTGGACAGCCTCGTCCCCGACGAATCCACAGGCGAGATGACGGGCATTGCCGCGCTGAAACAAGTCATCGCCCGCGCCTCCGCCAGCCTCCCGCAAATGGGGATGGGATTTAATCGCGACTGGAAAGCCGCCCGCGACGAACTGATTGCCCACCCCGAACCACGCATCTCCTTCTCGACTTTTAGCGGAATCTGCGCCGCACGCGGCTTGAGCCAACTCGACGCCGACACCCTCGCCCGCCTCATGCACGACCTCGGCTACATCGTCCACTACGCCGACGACGAAAAACTCCGCGACGATGTGGTGCTCAAACCCGAATGGCTCACCAAAGCCATCGGCTTCGTCCTCGAAGACCGCGCCACCCGCGACGCCGAAGGCATCCTGCCCGACGGGCATTTGACCCAGGTCTGGCGTGACCATCCCTTCCAGGACGAACCGCGCTACGACCCCGCCCTCTATCCCTTCTTCCTGCGCCTGATGGAGAAATACGATGTCTCCTACCGCCTGACGGATGGCAAAGCCAGTCTCGTCGCCCAGCATGTTCCCCAAGTGCGTCCCGAATTACCGTGGCTGCCCGAACAAGAACCGCCAAAGAATCAACGCCGCATCGCCATGGTCTGTTCAATGGAAGAAGACCCGCCTGGTCTCGTCCCGTGGATGATCGTCCGCACACACGATTATGCCTATCCCGTCAACGCGCACAGCCTGCATTGGGATAAAGGCATGTTCCTCAGTCACGGCACGCACGGCACCGCCATGCTCGAAAAACGCGGGCGCGATTTCCATATTTACGCCCAAGCCGAATGGCCCGAACATTTCATGAACGTGATTCATTCCACGCTTGAAAAACTCATCGCCGATAACTGGCCCGGCATGAAAGACCGCTATCGTTTCATGGTTCCCTGCCCAGAGATGGTCAAAGGCGAACCCTGCAAAGGGCGATTCAACATTAATGGCTTGCGTCAATTTTTAGTGGAAGGCGATACCCACGTCCGCTGT
>CAZVQE010000106.1:0-303 GCA_964628875.1 uncultured Anaerolineae bacterium | reverse complement strand
GGAATGTTCCTGCAAACTCTCCATCGCTGAATTGCTGTTGGGCTTTGAAGAACGCGACATGAGCGTTCAACTGCGCGAGATTAGTGAACGCCTCGCTGGTTTGGATAGCCGCATTGCTGATTACTTCTGGGCAACCATGCACGCCATCGCCGATGAAGGCAAGAACGGCCCGCGCTTGTTTACCCTTAGCTCACGCCATGCCGAGTCTTCATTGGAACAACTTCTCAATCACCCAATGGAACTGCAACTCTGGTGCGAAGCGGAAGGCTGTCAACATCCGCTCTATGACCACGGCTTATACAA
>CAZVQE010000105.1:0-7773 GCA_964628875.1 uncultured Anaerolineae bacterium | reverse complement strand
ACGTTGCCGCCAGTCGGGCAGCATTTTGAGGAGCTGCAAGACCCGGATGCGATTGCCAAGATCACGGCGCTGCCGCTCAATCCTGAGCCGCTGCCGATGGTCAACGCCGACTAACAACCAATGACCGATAACCGACAACCCTCGATCCGCTTAGCAACTGACGCCGACGCGGCTGAGCTTGCGCGCTTGATGGTGGCGTTTGACAATCCGCCGCGCACGCCCGAGCAACAACGTGCGTTGATGCACCGCGCTGCCGCACATGAGCGCGCGTTTGTGGCTGAATTGGATGGGCGGCTGATTGCGTTTTTGTGTCTCAAATTTGCGCCGATGATTTCGCAGCCTGCGCCCTTCGCTGAGGTCACTGACTTATTTGTCGAAGAGCGCTATCGCCGACGCGGCATCGCGCGCGCCCTCATGCATGCCGCCGAGCAATCTGCGCGCGAGCAAGGCGCAAGCGGCATGTGGCTCATTACTGGCTTTAAGAATGAAGACGCGCAAAATTTATATCGCTCAATTGGATTTTTAGATTGGTCGTTGGCAATGAAGCGGGTGTTTTAACTCGATAGTCAGATGTCAGACTTCAGATTTCAGAGGTCACCCTATCACCCCTTCTCACGCTCTTCCCTTCATCTTTACAGCGTCTTCGATAAAATAGAGCTATGCAAGGCATCACTGTTTTTAGTGGCAGCGCCAATGTCGAGCTTGCCGAAGAAATTTGTGGCCACCTCGGCCTTCCGCTCTCGCCGGTGGACATTCGCCGATTTAGCAACGACTGCTTGCAAGTGCAACTGCAAGCCAGTTGCCGCGAAGCAGATGTGTTTTTTATTCAGCCGATTTGCCCGCCCACGCAAGAACACTTGATGGAACTGCTACTCATGATTGACGCGGCAAAAGGCTCGGCAGCCGCGCGACTCACCGCCGTGATGCCCCATTACGCCTACGCGCGATCTGACAAAAAAGACGCACCGCGCATCTCAATCGGCGGGCGCCTCGTCGCCGATCTACTTGCAACCTCGGGCGTAGATCGCGTTATCACTATGGCGCTGCATTCGTCACAAGTGCATGGCTTTTTTAGCGTGCCGGTAGATCACCTCAACGCGCTCGGCATCTTGGCGCGACACTTTAAGGAGCGCGGCGACCTCGAAAATACAATCATCGTCTCGCCCGATCTTGGCAACGCCAAAAACGCGGCGACTTTTGCGCGCATGCTTGGGCTGCAGGTTGCGGCGGGCAACAAACGCCGCACACAAGATGACAAAGTCGAGATTGACATGATCGTCGGTGATGTAGACGGCAAAGATGCAATCGTGCTAGACGATGAGATCGCCACCGGTGGCTCGATCATCGAGGTGCTAGATGCCCTGCGTAAACAGGGCGCGCGCAATCTCAGCGTGGCTTGCACGCATGGCCTATTTACCGGCAATGCCATCGAGCGACTGCGCGCACAAACGGATGTGCGCGAAATCGTCACGACCAACACCGTGCCTGTGCCGCTCGAAAAGCGATTGCCAAACATGAAGGTGCTGTCTATCGCACCGATGTTGGCGGAGGCTATCCGTCGCACGCACAATGGCGAATCTATCAGCGCCATGTTTGAGCGCGGATTTTGATGGATAGCCCTTCGACGGGCTCAGCAAACGCAAAGCATCGCGTACAATCGGGCGACTATGCCGCAGATGACGATTGATGAACAAGTTGCGTGGTTGATGCAAGGCACCGACTACGGCGACGAGCAGATTGCCAAAACGATGGCGCGTGAGTTGCGCGTCCGCCTTGAGAATAGCGCCGCAACGGGCAAACCACTCAAGATTTATTGCGGCTATGACCCACGTACGAGCGACCTACATCTCGGTCACACGATCACCATGCGCAAGTTGCGCCAGTTTCAAGAGCTTGGTCACGATGTGACGTTTTTGATTGGCAATTACACCTCGCTGTTGGGCGATCCGGGCGGACAAAGCAAGGCGCGCGAATTGCTGACCTACGAGACGGTCATGGCAAACGCGCAGACGTACGCGCAGCAGGCATTTAATATTCTCGACCCTGCAAAAACCAAAGTGCGCTACAACGCCGATTGGCTGAGCAAGCTCAACTTTTTGGATGTCATTAAGCTGGCGCAAAACTTCACCGTGCAACAATTTATGACGCGCGAAAATTTTGCGTTGCGACTTGAAAAGGGTGATCCGATTTACCTGCACGAGACGTTTTATGCGTTGATGCAGGGCTACGACGCGGTGGCACAAGAGACCGATGTGCAAGTTGGCGGCACCGATCAATTTTTTGCCATTCTCACCGCAGGGCGCAAGCTCCAAGAAGCCGCAGGACAGCGCCCGCAGATCGGCGTGTTTGTCAAGATTTTGCCCGGCACGGATGGCGTGACCAAGATGTCAAAATCATGGGGCAATCACATACCGATTTTTGCGCCCCCAGCCGATATGTATGGCAAGATCATGTCCATTCCTGATAGCGCCATTGTCGTCTACTATGAGCTAGCAACGCGCTACACGCCACCGATGATCGAGGCGATCAAAGCCAAGCTCGCAAGTGGGGTCAACCCGCGTGATGTCAAAATGGAGCTTGCGCGTGAGATCGTCAGCATCTTCCATGGCGACGATGCCGCGCAACACGCCGAGCAAGACTTCATCACAAAGTTTCAAAAAGGCGATGTGCCTGATGATCTGATGGAGGTCAAGCTGCAAGACAGCACGACGCTGGTAGATGCCATCATGCAGTGTCAATTTGCCAAGAGCAAAGGTGAGGCGCGCCGACTGATAGATCAAGGCGGTGTGACGCTCGACGGACAAAAAGCCGACAACGCCATGCAGACTGTCAAAACGCCCGTCGTACTCAAGGTCGGCAAACGTCAATTTGCAAAGTTGATCTGAGCAGAGTTGCGTTAAATGTTATTTGTCATTCTGAACGCAGCGTAGCGAAGCGAAGAATCTCTAATGCATCACTATACGCACCAAAGATTCTTCGTCGCTCCGCTCCTCAGAATGACAAAGGGCTACACGCCGAGCCAACGCGCATAAATTTGCGCAAGTTTTTCCAACTCTGAGATCGCGACCCATTCGACGGCGCCATGCGCCTGATCAATGCTGCCGGGTCCCAAGACAACGCAATTGCGTACGACGCCATTCACATAGGCAAACGCATCTGAACCATACGGCACGACCACTGGCGGCATGCCTGACCACTCTGCAAATCGGCGCACGATATCGGAGTCAGCCGCCTGATAAAACGCATCTGCCGTAATCACGCCATCGGTGCGCACGGGCAAATCGCTGGCGCGCTCAGCGAGCGCTTGGAGTTGCACCGCCACATCCGCCGCGCGCTCGCCCGCCACGACACGCCGATCAATCGTAATCGCGCATTGATCTGGCACGATGTTTGGGGCGTAGCCGCCGTTGATGATGCTGACGGTCAGCTTGGCGTGCCCGAGCGGCGACGGCGCGAGCGATTGCAGTCGCTGATGCTCGCTGTCCATCGCTTGCACGATTTTCATTGCGCTGAGAATGGCATTTTTGCCGAGCTCAGGTTGTGACGTGTGTGTACTCACCCCCTGCACAGTAAACACTTGGCGCATGACGCCTTTGTGTCCGTAGCACGGTGCACACATCGTCGGCTCGGCGACCAACATCTCGTCTGGCACGATGTGATTGCGTTGTAGCCAATTTGCAAACGCCACCGCGCCATCCGCGAGATGCTCCTCATTGACCACCGCGCCGAGGATGAGATTGCACGGCAATGATTTGTCTTGTTGATGCAAGGTCTCTAGCACCGACAACCACACTGCGAGGCTGGCTTTGTCGTCCACCGAGCCGCGCCCAAATACTTTGCCATCGCGCACCTCGCCGCTAAATGGATCGCCCTCCATCGTCTCGACACCAACCGTATCGGTGTGACAATCCACTGCTAGCCATCTTGCGTTTTTATCTGGTGCGCGCCAGATGCCGTATACATTTGGGCGACCCGCATATACATCTTCGGTGATGACTTCATCTGCGCCACACTCACGAAACCACTCGGCGAGCTGTGTGGCGATACGTGCCTCGCCGACCACGCCCGCGCGCGGTCCTGCATGCGCGAGATTGACACTCGGAATTTGCACGAATCGCGTGAGCCATATCGATGGAGGGGTGAGGATCGTAATCATGAGCAGGTAGATTTTAGCCTTGCTCTGATACACAAAGTCAGCTCATCCGTCTATCGGCAACGTGATCGAAAAACGCGAGCCGCTACGCTCAAGGCTGGTCACGCTGACCTCGCCGCCATGTGACTGCGCAATTGCGCGCACAATCGCCAGCCCCAATCCCGTCCCGCCGCTATCGCGCCCGCGTCCGCTGTCGGCGCGATAAAAGCGCTCAAACACGCGCGGCAAATGTTGCGCGCCGATGCCGATGCCAGTGTCTTGCACATCTACTTGCGCGCGGTTGTCATTCACAAAAGCACGCACCGTGACACTGCCGCCGCTCGGTGTGTAACGAATCGCGTTGTCAATGAGGTTGCTAATTGCGCGGCGTAACTGCAGTGACTCGGCGCTCACCCAGACTGGTTCGGCGTCAGCCGACATCTCAAGGCGCACGCCTTTTTTGTCAGCGATCGTGTTGAATGGCTCAGTCGCCTGTTGAGCGATCTCCGCTAGATCAACGCGCGTACGTTGCGGGGGGCGCTGACTACTGCGCGCGAGTGTGAGCAAATCTTGGATGATGGCATTTAGCTCGTCCGTCATTGCGTTGACGTTTTCGAGTGTGGCGCGATACGCCTCAGCCGTGCGCGGTTTGCCGAGCGCCGAGGTCACGGCGGCTTTCATGACGGTCAATGGCGCGCGCAGCTCATGTGATGCGTCAGACGTAAACTCACGCTCACGTTGCATCGCATGACGCGCGCGCTCGAGCAGACGATCAAAGGTTTGGGCCAACTTGCCAATCTCATCATTTGGCAAATTGTGACTGAGCGGGTGCGGCGCGATCAGGTCATTGGCTTCGATAAGTTCGACGGAATGACGCACATGCTCCATCGGCGCCAATGCGCGATTTGCCAAAAATAGCCCACCCAACATGGCCAAACCCACCGAGAGTGGCAACGCGATAAAAAATGCTCGCCGCAAATCTGCCAATGTCTGCAAAATGTCTTCGATAGATTGAGCGACCTGCACCACTGCAACGCGCGTGCCATTGATCTGCACGGGCGCAGAGTACAGCCGCACATGCAGCGTGTCTAGCGTCAGCGTGTCATAGCGCGCGATGCCGCTCCGCGCATCGGTCATGATGGCATCGCTCAACGCAATATCTGCGGGAAAAAGCTCGTCCGTCTGCAACAGCGTGCCATCTAGCGCGACCAACCGTGCAGGAGCATTGCGAATCAGCGCAAGTTGTCGCATAGGATCGTCCGATGAATTTGGAGACGGCGCAACCGCGCGCTGAGCTGACCGCAATAGCTCGTGATCTTCTTCGCGGATCAGCACCTGTTGCATCGCTATATACACTGCGCCGCCCAGCAAAATGACGACCAGCGCAACTGCGATTCCAAACCACAGCGCCAATCGAAAGCGGATCGAGCGAATCCAGTCAAACATCGCTTATCTTAAAATTTTAAGGCTATGTGTCACGCGCCTCTGGAGTGAGCAAGCGATAGCCTACTCCGCGCACAGTCTGGATGGGGTCAGACTTGCCGCTCGCGCTCAGCTTACGACGCAAGTAAGACACATACGTATCCACCATGGTCGGCAATACATTTGCATCATACGACCACACGCAATCCAAGATCTGATCGCGGCTAAGGGTTTGCCCCGCGTGCCGAATAAAGCACTCAAGTAAATTCCACTCGGTAAGGGTAAGTTCGAGCGCTTCGCCTGCGCACGCTGCGGTATGTGCGCGGAGGTTCATAGCGATATCTCCGCTAGTGAGTGTGCCTGCGTCATTTGACCCACTCGATCGGCGCGAGAGCGCTCGCACGCGCGCATGCAATTCATCAAAAGCAAACGGCTTGGACAAATAGTCATCTGCGCCGCTGTCTAAGCCTGCCACACGGTCGCGCACCTGAGCGCGCGCGGTAAGCATGAGGATCGGCATAGTGAGGCGCGCGGCGCGAACCGCGCGGCAAACCGAAGGACCGTCGCAAAGCGGCAACATCCAATCTACGATGATGAGGTCGTGCGCATCGCGCAGAGCCAGCTCAAGCCCCGTCTCCCCATCATGTGCGACATCTACGGCGTGCAGCTCTTCGGTTAGCTCTTGGCGCATCAATGCGCTTAGTCGCGTGTCGTCTTCGATTATCAAAATGCGCATGGGTGCGAGGATACAAGCAAAATAAGCAAAAGCCTAAAGTATCACTTTGACTTTTTGGTTTCAGGGCGGCTCTCGTGTTCTTTGTCGCCGCTGTGTTCCTCAGACTCTTTTTTGCCTGAGGAGTCATTTCGATGATCATCATCGGATTTTTTAGTTGCGACTGATGTTGATTGTGGATTGCGCTTGTCGTCACCCGATTTGGTTGCTTCGGTTGGACGTGGGCTTATCGGTTGCGCCTCTTTGGGCGGGTTAATTGGGCTGCTCAAAGCGCCGGCGATGGTGACATCGCTCGTTATGCCTGTTGGGTCAGCGGATGATGTGGCATCAATGACAGCATGCTCAGATTTACGTTCAGCTTCGTGCGACTTTTCACTGGCATAGGCTTTTTTGAGCGCTTCTTGATAGCCGTCCTCGCGCCCGCGTATGATCTGTGTAATTGGACTCGTCGTGGACTGCGGCGTTTGCGTCGAATTGACAGTGGTCGAGCGATTTGGAATGGTAATCACAAGATCGCCGTTACTTTGGGTCACGGTGGCAAACGCGCTCGGCAAATTGATAAACCCATATACGCAGCCTGCCACAATAGCCGTGATCAATGTCGGATAAACGATGAACTTTGCTGTATTTTTCATGCGGCACGAGGTTATCAAATGAGCATGGGAATCGCATGTGAAGCGAATTAAGTCACTACGAGTGCAGCGCCATTCAACTCGCCCACGTCACCAACCCGCCACGCAGACTCACCCTGCGCGCGCAGATCGCTCACAAGCGCATCGGCTTGATCGGCAGCCAGCGCGATGAGCAGTCCTCCGCTTGTCTCAGGATCAAACAACAACATCTGCTGCCAATCACTTAGCGCGCGCACAAATCGTGTGTGTGGTCTGACATATTGCTCGTTGGCTGACGCACCGCCCGGAAAAATCCAGTCGCGCGCATAATCCATTGCGCCAACCAAAAATGGCAACGCCTCAAACTCAAAAGTAAATGTCAGGCGCGATTGTTGTGCCATCTCGCGCGCGTGTCCGAGCAAGCCAAAGCCGGTGATGTCGGTCATGCCGTGCGCGCCATATTTGCGCGCGGCGAGAGCAGCGCGTTTGTTGAGGCGGGTCATGCTGTGAATGGCATCTGCGACGTGTGCGGATTTGGCGAGATCGCGCTTGAGGGCGGTGGTGACGACGCCGACGCCAAGCGGCTTGGTCAGCACCAGCGCATCGCCTACGTGCGCGCCACCTTTGGCTTTCACAAGTTTGGGGTCAATGATGCCTGTGACAGATAAACCATATTTGGGCTCTTTGTCAGTGACGCTGTGACCGCCAGCAATTGCCGCGCCCGCCTCAGCCACCTTCTCCGCGCCGCCGCGCAAAATCTCGCTGATCACATCCGTTGGCAAATCCTCAGGAAATGCGCACAGATTGAGCGCAAATAGCGCCTCGCCGCCCATCGCGTAGATGTCGCTGAGCGCATTTGCGGCTGCAATCGCGCC
>CAZVQE010000104.1:0-7791 GCA_964628875.1 uncultured Anaerolineae bacterium | reverse complement strand
GCGATGCGCAGGTGGACGCGCAATTGCACCAGCTCAATCTCGATGCACCGTCCGGTTTTGACTGGTTGCCTTTTGATAAATTGGAACTTCAGCTCTACAACATCCGCCACGTTCAACAACATGCGGGCGAGTTGATGGAACGCCTTGGCAATGTTGGCGTTTCGATTGATTGGGTCGGGAAAAAGTGATTAGTCGCGCGTAACAACAACCTTCAGCACTTTTTTGTCCACGCCGCCGAGCTTGTATTTGTATTCTTCGTTGCCCTGCAAAAAGTCAAATGCGGTGTGCTTTTGCTCAATCGCGCGCTGGATGAGCTTTGCAATCAGCACCTGCCCCGGGCTGAGGTAGGCAAATTTGGCGGGATCAAGTCCGGAGTTATAGACGAGCGTTTGTTGATTGAAAACAAAATTCATGTAGCTGGCGGCGTGCTCGCCCTCGACCTCAAGAAACGACAGATCAAGCCAACCCGCGTCAAACATCACTTGCGCGAGTGTATAAAAATATCGCTCCATCTCCGCTGTCATAAATCCCGACTTGTCATAGGTCGAGGCTTTCATCAGTCGAATGAAATCGGCGACATCGGTAGACAGCGCATCGCGGCTAGTCGTGTGTGTGATGCGTGCGTCTTCGTCGGCGCGACGCAGCTTGCGCTGTAGCTCACGGCGCTCGCGGCTGTCGAGCTTTGCCAGATACGCATCAAACGTTGCAGGCAATGGAATGATCGGGCACACGTCCTCGATTTCTTGGCTGATGTGCCAGCCGCGCGATTGCGACTCTGCGTTTAGCGCGACCAACGCGCGTGAATCCTCTGGCACGTTATAGAGCGTCATTGTGTGCCAGTCAGGCGCGCTCGTCGCAAGCTGATCAAACAGCGCCGTCGTGCATTCGCGCTCAGCGCCATTCGCAAAAATAAAGTCGAGATAGTCCGCCACCTCTTTGTAACAAGAAAACTCAACCGCGCCTGCGTCAAGCATTGTCAGTGGCGCAATGCCGATCAAATCGGCGTCACGATGCAATGACACAATCTGCAACGCGCCACGCTGAAAAGCGTTCCAATTTGTGAGTTGCCACTCATGCGTCAAAAAGAGCGCGCCGGTAGGCGCTTGTTGTGCGAGGCGATTCCATTCGGCTGGAGCGATCGCATCAAAGGATGTGTGAATGTGTGTCGTAAGCGTCATGCTGATTTTTCTTCTTTTGCGTTGTCTTTGATTTGCCAGATGCGCTCCGGCGAGATTAATTTGTCTATATACAGCACGCCGTCAAGATGATCCACCTCGTGCTGCATGGCGCGCGCAACCCAACCTTCGAGTTCGAGTTTGACGCGCTGACCGTCGCGATTCATGGCTTTGACGGTGATTTTTTGGGCACGTTCAACCTCGCCGCGCCAACCCGGAATCGAAAGACAGCCTTCTTCGGCAACCCATTTCTCTTCGGATGGTTTGGAGATTTCGGGGTTAACGAGCGCATATACAACACCGCTGCCCGGTACGTCCTCACTCTGATCGAGCTCGACGACGATGATGCGTTGTGAGACGCCGATCTGCGGCGCGGCTAAGCCAATGCCTTGTTGATCTCGCATCGTCTCGATCATGTCATCAATAATTTTTTGTTGGTCGCGTGTGATTTTTTCGATCTTGCTGGCTTTTTTGCGCAACACTGGATCGCCAATTTTTTTTACGTTTCGAATCATGCTGTATATCTTGATTTAATAAGATTCCTCAAAAGGTTTGTTGCCGCGCAAACGCAGTTGTTCGTTGTACATGCCGATCAAATCAACTATTTCGCGTGTGCGATTTTCAGCGTCGCGTTTTTTGCGCTTTTCATCAAATCGCGCTTGACGCTCACGAATGTCTTGTTGAATAAAGCGCGGGTGTCCGACGCGCTCAAATACTAATTCATTGTCTGATCCGGTTTTAATGACCACATCACCTACGTCGAAGATCAAATCAATAAAACCTTTTGTCTTGGCGTCCACGTTGGTGACTTTGTCATAGGTTGCCTCACGGCGTTGAGTGCCCTGAAAGCCAAATGGCGAGCGATCAATATCCACAATGCGATCATCCATTAACACAAAGTAGTCGTTGCGCCAATCTTCGTATTTATAAATGAGATATAGCAAAGTGGCTAGCGCCAACACTCCTGCTGGTAAACACAACGCAAGGTTTACTTCGACAAATTGTTTGGTCACATATGAATAAAATGCAAACAGTGTAATGGACAGCATCACCACAAAAGCAAACAAAGCCCCGCCGATGGTGCGCAACAATTGCAGCCAATGATGGCGATAAATTACATTCGCGCCATCAGTCAAACGCATACGCGGCAAGAGTGAGTTACGCAGGTTTTTGGCGGACTTTGTAAAATCTTCGCGACGACGTTGCAGCGGTGTGCGGGTGTCAAACTTTTTTTGTTCGGCAGTCGGGCGCGGCAATTCGCCCATCTCAACCATCAGTTTTTCGCGCAGCGCGCTACGTGACGCAGCGTTCGCGCCCGCCATCGCATATTGCCTTTGTTCCTGAATCACTTTATTCACCGCGTCAGGATGCGGCACATTTGCAAATGACACCTCAGCAAGCACACCTGTAGCCTGCACATGAAGATCGCCAAAATCCAAGATCACCGGTATAAAACCTCGCCGATCAATGCGCGTGTTATCAATACGATTTAGCTCCAGCTGATTTTGATCATCTTGAATCAACAAAACGCGCTCTCGATGAATGATGCGTTGATCGGTCACGACGTAATAATCGTTGCGCCAGTCGTATAAAAACCACAACGTCCATGCCAACGAAAAAAGCAGCACACCCGCAAGCGCCATTACAAAAAGCGTCGGCAAAAAAACATACACAAATACAAGGGCAACGAGTAAAAGTGCCGGCAACCACATGCTCTGCGCAAAGACCCACCAGTGTTTGCGCAAATCTAACAAGATGCGCTCGCCCTCATTGAGCCACTCGTATTTGCCTGACTCGCGGCGCACTTTGATCGCGCTCGGCGGCAGAGCCAGTTTGCCCTCGATTTGTGGATGCGCATCGAGCAGCTGCCTAAAGTCACCGCGTTCGATGTACCAAAAGTGAACCGCATCAAAGGCTTCGATAGATTCGTCACACAGCGCATTGGTCAAAAACGCGACCTCGTTGAGCAATGCGCCTTCGCGCAAAATCTGACTAATCGGGTCGCGCAAATGTTGTGGGTCAGTTTGACGGCGCAACACTTGCCCGTTATGAATCAAAAACAAGCGCGTGTCATTGGCGCCTTGCTCATAGAGCAATTTGCCTTTGCTCAGGCGGTCCGCTTTGCGCAAAGCAGACACCAACTCAAACTCAGCATCGGTGAGGTTTGCAAAAAGTGTGGAGTTGCGCAACGCGCGCAAGGCTTCAACAGGCGATGCCACGATTTAAGATTCTAGCAGTACGCGTATCAAAAACGGCAGCCAATACTGTCGTCGCCACCGACTTGGGTCTTGCGTCAGGCGGTGCAACCACTCCAGCGATAGGCGTTGCATCCACACTGGCGCGCGTTTGCGTTTGCCAACGATAAAGTCAAATGTGCCACCGACGCCGATACCGACGATTCCGTTTTGGGTAAATTGAGCAATGCGCGGCAGGTTTCGCGCGAGCCATTTATCTTGAGCGGGCGCGCCATACGCTACAAACACAATATCGGCTTTTGCATTTGCGATGCGTTGCACGATGTCTGAGTCTTGCGTCGGGTCGGGCGAGCCTGCATACGCGCCAGCGATCTGCATCTTTGAGAATCGCGCTTGCATGAGACGCGCCGCTTCATCGGCAATGCCATTCGCCGCGCCAAGAAAATAACAACGCCAACCAAGCTCGGCAGCATCGCGGCAAATCAACGGCACAAGATCGCTGCCCGCCACACGCTCACGCAATGACTGATGTTTGAGGCGCGCAGCCCAAAGCAACCCGATGCCGTCCGGCACATTGAGCGATGTGCAATCAAGCACTGTCTTAAATTCAGCATCGTTTTGCGCGCGCATGATGAACTCAGGATTGACAGTCGCAATTTGCATCGTCGCCTTTGCCGTTATCGCTTGCTGGATGTATTGCAGCGTCTCAGGCGTGTTCACATCGTCCACACGCACATTGAGCAGGCGAATTGAATTTTGCACAGGCACAGAGTGAATTATCGTCTTTGCGTGAGCCCGCGCGCATGCGGCAGCAACGGCAACAAGTCACTCGCCAGCAGGCCCGCGTCGCCGTGCTCGGAGCGCCACATCTCACCGGCCCGCGCATGCATGTATGCACCAACAACCGCAGCGCGAAATGGCGCGAGACTCTGCGCTACAAAGCCAGTGATCGCGCCCGCTAACACGTCGCCCGTGCCAGCCACCGCGAGCGCTGGATTGGCAAATGGCAACACAACTGATTCACCGCTCGGCTCTGCGATGACGGTGTGCGCGCCTTTGAGCACGATCACTGCGCCCCACTCTTTTGCATAGCGGAACGCAATGCCAATGCGATCTGCCTGAATCTCGGCGACAGATTTGCCAGTCAATCGCGCCATCTCGCCCGGATGCGGCGTGAGGATCATTGACACATCACTCATCGGCGCAAACGGCGCTAGCAGATTGAGTGCATCGGCGTCGAGTACACATGCGCTGAGCTGCGGCAAATCACGCGCGAGCGCAAGCACAGCTGCGAGCCTCGCCCGCGCATCATCCGATTGCCCCAAGCCGGGACCAACCAGCAGCGCGCGCGTAGTGCTGAGTGTGCCATCAGTGTTGAGGTTTTGGGTGAATGTGGCTTCGAGGCAATGCGACGCGACCACCGACTTGATGGCTGGCGGCACATTGAGGGTGACCAGCCCTGCTCCGCTGCGATAGGCGGAGAGCGCAACCAATGTCGGCGCACCAACGTAATCATCACAGCCGCCAACGATTAACACGCGACCATTTGTGCCTTTGTTAGCATCAGGTGCGCGCACAGGCAGCCAATCGGCGATCAGCGCATCATCTGCGAGACGCACACTCGGCGTTTGCGGCGTTAGCTTAATCGCTTCGATGCCAATTGGCGCAACAACCAATTCACCGCATGCGCCAGTCGCAGGATAACAAAAATGTCCACGCTTGGCGGCATGAAATGTGACGGTGAGATCGGCAGGTAGCGCCGCAGCGTCGAGCGCACCCGTGTCGTAGTTCATGCCACTCGGTCCATCAACTGCAACGACCACAAATTCTCTAATCGCGCGCTGATCGCGCACTGTGTCAAGTAAACTCTTGAGCGCACCATCAATCGGACGCGATGCGCCAGTGCCAAGCAGCGCATCTACAACAACATCGGACTCTGACAGCCAATAACGCAGCACTTCAAAATTTGTGTCGTGCGCGGCTGTCTCGATTTGCGCATTGCCACGCAATGGCTCAAGCAGCGCATCATTGTCGCGCGATTTATACAAATACACGCGCACGAGCGGCTCTTGCGCGTCCTCCAACAATCTATTGGCGCACACGAGTCCGTCGCCGCCATTGTTGCCTGCGCCGACCAAGATCACGATGCTCGCACGATGCTCAAGTGGTTGTAACACGCGTCGCGAGGTCGTCTCTGCTACCAATGCGCCTGCGGTTGCCATCATCTGCGCATAGCTCAAGCCACGTGTGTTTGCCTCGCGCTCGACCTCACGCATTTGTTTGGATGTGAGAAGTTGCATACACATATAATGCCACGCAAGCACTATAACAAGCCCGACAGGTTTGAACCGCCCTCGCCTGTCGGATTTTGTTTGCATTTATCACAAGGAGTTTTTGAAGAAATGAATCTACCCACGCGCGCTGCATTTATTGCAGCAGCAATAATCTTGGCGGCATGTGCTGCGCCGACGCCTCAGAGCGCTGAGCAAGCCACCGCAGCCGCAAAACCGCAAGCGACAGCCGTCGCGCAACCTCAAGCAACAGCAGCCACAAAGCCAACGACAGCCGCCCCAGCGGCTAGCTCACCGAGCGGGGATCGCCCATTTGCAAAAATGACGCCGGCTGAGCGCAGCAAGATCGCCAGCGCGCCACCGCCGCTTGGCATTGATGTCAAGAAGCTGTATATCGCCACAATTAAAACCTCAAAAGGCGAGATCAAAGTTGAGCTTGATCCGGGCGCGGCGCCACAGACGGTCAACAACTTTGTTTTTCTTTCGCGGAATGGGTTTTATGACGGGCTAACTTTTCATCGCGTCGAGCCAAACTTTGTGATCCAAGGTGGCGACCCTGCGGGCAATGGCACTGGTGGTCCTGGATATACCGTGCCACCAGAGATTAACCTAAAGCACATTGATGGCGCGATTGCAATGGCGCGCACAGGCGGACCTGCCGCGACGACGCCAAATAGCGGCAGTCAGTTTTACATCACGATCGGCGCGCAACCCGCGCTGGACGGCAATTACACCGCATTTGGCAAGACGCTGAGCGGACAAGATGTGGTGCGCAAGATCGTCATCGGCGACAAGATTGAGCGTATTGATATTGCTGAAGGTGGCGCGACCACCAGCGCGCCTGCAGCAGCAGCGGCTGCTGCGCCCACCGCATTAGCCATTGAACCTACCAAAGCGCCAGCGCCCGCTGAGTGCCGCGTGCTGACCGAGACGGTGCTGAGTGAGCCACCGCAACTCAAACTCTTGGCGGACGATCATGTCACAGGCAAAGCCGACGCAGTCTCGACCATCGTCGAGTATGCCGATATGCAGTGTCCGGTATGCGCACAGTTTGACCCGATCAACAAAAACTTGATGGCGACATTTAGCGACACAATCAAGTTTGTTTTTCGCCACTACCCGCTCCCGATGCACGACAAGGCTTTGATCGCCGCAGCCGGGGTCGAAGCTGCTGGCGAGCAAGGGAAATTTGACGAGATGCAAACCTTGTTGTATGAGAAGCAAGCCGAATGGGACAAAACACCTGTCGCCGAATTTACAAAGACATTGGTGGCTTATGCTGGCACACTAAAGCTCGACACGGCAAAGTTTGAGGCAGCACTGGCAAAGCCAAGCATCGCCGCACGCGTCGCGCGTGACATGAAGAGCGGCGACGAGCTGCAAGTGCCCGGAACACCGACGATCTTTTTGGATGGGCAACCCGTGCCCGCGCAAGCTTTAGCGGATGCTTCAACAGAGCAATCATTGAAGACCTATCTGAAGCGTCGCGCGGCGTATAAAGCGTATGTAGCAGGCAAACCGCTCACTTTTAACAAGCCGGATCAAGTGGCAAAAGTCGGCGAGATTTATGAGATGACGCTCAAGACCTCACAAGGCGATGTCGTTTTGGAATTGGATCCGAAGCTCGCGCCAGTGAATGTGAACTCGACGGTTTTCTTGGCGCAAAAAGGCTACTTTAAGGGCATGAACGTCGCTCTCAATGACCCAGATGTGCACGCCATTTTGTTGCAGGACCCGAGCAATACTGGATTTGGCTCGCCGGGTTACGATTGCGATGCAGAGTTGCCCGCGGCGGGCGCATTTGCAACGGCTGGCACGGTTGCGCTATTTCGCAGTCCGGGACCAGACAGTAACTCGAGTGGCACGCAAATCATCATTACGCACGGCGATGCCAGCGCGCTCGATGGGCAATTCACCGTGATCGGCAAAGTCACCAAAGGACTCGACATCGTCACGAAGCTCGTGGCTGATGATGGAAAAGGCGCGGGAGACAAGGTCATCTCGGTCAGCGTGTCTAAAAAAGGCTAATCTGCTTTATCAAAGGGTCAGCTCGCTTGCCGAGACCTGACCCTTTTTTTGAATATGTATTCGCAAAAAATCCACGTGCGCTTTAGAGATATGGATGCGCTA
>CAZVQE010000103.1:0-7802 GCA_964628875.1 uncultured Anaerolineae bacterium | reverse complement strand
AGCACGCGCGCGCCGATGTCTTTGATGAATGAGATCACAGCAGGGTCGGTGTCCGGCGTTGGAATCACTTCGAGCAGCTTGAGATAGCGCGGCGGATTAAAAAAGTGCGTGCCAAGGAAATGTTGGCGGAATTCGTCACTGCGTCCGGCGCAAATTTGCCCAATCGGAATGCCCGACGTGTTTGACGAGATGATGCTGCCGGGTTTGCGAATGGCTTCGAGGCGCGCCATGAGTTGCTGCTTGGGTTCGAGCTGCTCGATGATGACCTCGACGATCCAATCGCAATCGCTTAGCTCGTTGAGGTTGTCCTCTGTGTTGCCGAGCTTGACCATCTGCGCCACGTCGGGCGAGTAGAGCGCGGCGGGGCTGGCTTTGAGTTGGCGATCCCACAGCGATTTGACAATGGCGTTGCGATCTTTGCCGTCGGTGGCGGGGATGTCGAGTAGCACGACGGGTATGCCCGCGCCTGCGAGCAATGCGGCAATGCCGCCACCCATCGTACCGGCGCCAATGACGCCTGCTTTTTTAATATTCATAGTGACCTCGTTTGTAAAAAGATTGTAGTGACAAGTGAAAAATCTGCAAATGGCATCTAGCGTTCATCATTGCGGATGCCATTCAACTGAATCTGAATAAACGAATCAACAAACTCAAGCGTTTGTTTTTGGGTCGGGCGCGCGGGCAGCATCGGCGCGGGAATCTGACGATCTACGAGCAACACGCTCATGCCATGCACCGCCGCCCATAGCGATGTCGTTTGCGCGAGCGCATCGCCTGCTGCAAACGCGCCTTGTTTTTGTCCATCTTTGATGACGCGAAAGAGCAAGCGATACAGCGTGTTTGCCGCGTCATACAGCTCAGGGTGCACCTCACGCCGATCTGCCAGATTGCTAAACATGATGCGAAACAAATCAGGATGTTGCAGCGCAAATTTCACATACACGCGCGCCATCTGTTGCGTGGTGTGAATGGGATCCGTCGCATGCTCGATAGTTGCCTGTAAATCGCGCCCGAGCTGGCGCAGACCGTCTACGGCGATGGCGGCGATGAGCGCGTCTTTGTCGGCGTAGTGGCGATAGGGCGCGGCGTGACTGACGCCGGCTTTTTTGGCGACGGTGCGCAGGTTGAGCGCGCTCAGTCCGTCCGTCGCTAGCACCTCACGTCCGGCATCCACCAGCGCCTGCTGCAGGTTGCCATGGTGATAACTCTTGTCTTCGACCTCTGATGTTGCCGTCGGTAACATTGTTTACATTGTAAACATTGAGGAGGTTTTTGTCAAGATGAAAAACGCGAGTTCGCAATAAGCATCCAGAGATTCTTCGGCTCTTTGAGCCTCAGAATGACGAGTCAAGGTTATATGCTGAAATTGCGTCACTCAGCAATCGGAGCTCTCAAAAAACTCCGATTGCTCTATAAGCATCATGCATCTGAATGTGGCGCCACTCAAAATGACAAAATGGTCAATTGTCAATGACGCAATTGTCAATGTCCGATCTTCAATTCGACAGCCCGCCACTCCGCCTCACTTAGCGTAAATGTGCCGGGCGCATGGTCGTCGGGTTTGCCGTGATAGTCGCTGCCGGCGCTGATGAGCAGATTGTGTTTGTGCGCAAATGCGGCGTATTGTTGGCTTTGCTCGACCGTCGCAGATGGATGTCGGCACTCGATGCCGTCTAATCCGTGCGCGACCAATTCACCCAACAGCGCGGGCAGATCGCCGATATACAGCGCCGGATGCGCCATCACGGCGATGCCACCGAGCGCATGAATCAACTCGACCGCCTCAACGGGCGACAGACCCTCGTGCGGCGCGTAGGCGGGTTTGCCCTCGCCGATATAGCGCTCAAACGCCTCTTGGATGGTTTGCACATAGTCGCCGTTGAGTAGGGCGCGCGCGACATGCGGGCGACCGATCACGGCGTCACCCGCGAGCTGTGCGACGGTGTCAAATGGAATCTGCACGCCCAGCGCCGCCAACTTTGCCAACATCTTTTCGGCGCGTGCTTTGCGCACGTTGCGCAGATTGTCGAGCGTGGCGAGTGCGTGTGGCGCGATCTCGGCGCGTGGCGGGATGCCATAACCCAACACATGCACTTCGCCTTTTTGCGACAGCGCGCTGACCTCGATCCCGCGAATGACGCGCACGCCAAGCGATTTGCCCGCCGCGACGGCTTCGTCGTGACCGGCGATGGTGTCATGATCCGTGACGGCGATGATCGTCACGCCGTTTGATTTGGCGATCTCGATCAGACGTGTCGGCGTGTGCAGTCCGTCAGAGGCGTTGGTGTGTGTGTGTAGGTCAGTTTTCATTTTGCGAATGGGGCGTGAAATAAGAGTAAATATGTCATTCTGAGGAGAACAGCGATGCGGAGCAAAGCTGTTCGACGAAGAATCTCTATAGCGCCAATATACACATTAGAGATTCGTCACTTCGCTGCGCTTCGTTCAGAATGACATTCATACGCTCTGCGGCTCATAAAAATTTCACATTTACAAAATTTGCGAAATCCATACACCCTTAAAAATTTAAGATTGTTCGCGTTCGGTGAGATTGACGATTACGGCGCGGCTTGCGCGCACGAGGTCAGTCGGCGTGATCAAAATCTCCTCGCCCCATTTACCTGTGCCGACGCCGAGCAATGTCTCGCGCATGAGCGACGCCTCGATAAACGAACGAAATCCATCTGGTTGCCAATGAAATGGCGGGATCGAGCCGATGGCGTATCCCGTCGTGGCAATGACCGTTTCAGCATTTGCCATTTTGATGTTGCGCGAGCCAATGGCTTTTTTGAGCAAGCCCGACACGGCGTTTTGATCGCCGCCGAGCATCACCAGCACGCGCTCGGTCTCGTTCTCAAAGATGAGCGTTTTGACCATTTGCCGTTCGTTGAATCCAAGCGCGCGAGCGACAGACGCCGCACCTTTTTCGATGTCAGTCGGAAATGACTTGCGCTCATATGCAATTCCCAAGCGATCTAAAAACACGTGCGACGGCAAAATGACACTGCTCATAAATCGGATAGTATAAAGACACATGACTCAGTCACATATTCTTTTTGAGGCGCGCGAGGGCATCGCGCATATTCGATTTAACCGACCTGAGGTGCTCAATGCGCTGACGCGTGAGGTGCTGCAAGCGTTGTCAGGTTGCTTTGAGAATGTGGCGCGCGATGATGCCATTCGCGCGGTCATCATCAGTGGCGAAGGGCGCGCATTTTGCGCCGGCGATGACTTGGTTGAGACCGATCGCATCATGCGCGACGAAATTTCATTGCGCGAGGCGTGCCAATTTCTCGATGAGTTTCAAGCCGTCACGCGCGCATTGCTCAGCATGCCAAAGCCGATCATCGCCGCGATGCATGGCGCGGCGGTCGGTGCGGGAGCTGAGATTGCCATCGCCAGCGATGTGCGCATCATGGCGCGCGATGGCTACATCATGTTTGCCGAATCAAAGCGCGGGCTGTTTCAGACCAACGGCGTGATTTATCTTTTGCCGCGCATCGTCGGCTATGGACGCGCAACGCACCTGATGATGAGCGCCGACAAACTGCGCGCGGATGAGGCGCTGACGATGGGTCTGGTCACGCAGGTGTGCGACAACGACGCGCTGATGCAAACGGCTCAGTCACTCGCGCAAAAGTTGGCGGCGAATTCGCCGCTGTCACTGCGGCTCATCAAACAAGCCATGCAGCGCACATTTGATCTCGATCTGGAGAGCGCCATGCAACTCGAAGTAGATGGCATGATGCAATGCCTCGTCAGCAACGACATGCGCGAAGGTGTACGCGCATTTGTCGAAAAGCGCGCGCCAAAATTTACGGGGAAGTAACCATGACATTGCCACATTTTCAATATCTGTATCAATACATCGAGCATTGGGCGGATATAGATTCTGAGTTCCCGACGATTCATTTTGAGGGACGCGTGTATCGCGCGGGTGAATTGCGCAACAGCATCAACGCGCTCGCGACTGCAATGTTGCAAGACGGCGTGCGCAAGGGTGACGTCGTGATGACGATCTTGGGTTGCGTGCCAGAGTTTGTCATCAGCTACATCGCCGCAAACCGCATCGGCGCCATCGTTGCACCGATGGATGTGCGCTACCGCGCGGCTGACTATGCGCGGCTCGTGCCGCATATTGCGCCGCGTCTTGTGATTAGTCCGCGCGCTGTGGGTGAATTTGAACTTGCGGCGATCTTGGCTCAGCACGCACCGGACGCGCTGTGGTGGACGACCAATTCAACAGACAAATCCATGTCGTTTACGAGCGCCATTCAACAAACGAACATAGATCAATCTGCGCTCGATCAACACGCACGCGAGCTAGAGTTTGATGATGGCGCATTGATTATTTTTACGGGCGGCACGACGGGCGTGCCAAAGGCAGCCTTACTGTCGCACCGCAATTGCACCGAGTTGATGTTTTATGAGGCACAGATCTTGCAGCGCGCGCTCGCGGCAAACGGCGTATATGGCCGCACCAAAACGTATGCGGCATTGCCACCCAGTCACGTCGGCGGCACGCTCGAGGTGATCGGGAGCGCGCTCGTCGCGGGTTGGGAATTGTTTATGAATGCGTCATGGAGCCCGACGCAGATGCTAGAGGTCACTGCACGTGAGCGCATACCGCTGATGCTGGGTGTGCCGACGATGTTTGCAATGGCGCTCTCACTGCCAACGCTGAGCCAATATGATCTGACGTGCGTTAAGCTGGCGACGATGTCGGGCGAAAAAGTCAGCCCCGAATTGCTGAATGGTATTCGGAGGCATATTTGCCATGACATACTCAACGGTTACGGCAGCACCGAAGCGGGCGCTGAGGTCACATTCACCGAGACCAACGACGACCTGAGCAAATTGGCAGATGGCTACGTCGGCAAACCGATCGCGGGTCAAGAGCTACGCGCAGTAGACGACAACGATCAAGCATTGCCGCCCAATCAGATCGGCGAGATTTTGGTGCGAGGACCGCTGACGATATGCGGCTACTACAAGATGCCGTCTGAGGACGCGGCGGGTTTTGTCGCGGGTGGTTGGTGTCGCACGGGCGATCTGGGTTTTGTTGATGAATCGGGCGGCTTGTGGATTCGCGGGCGCAAAAAGCAGATTATTCGTGTTGGCGGATATACCGTTATTCCAAATGAGATCGAGGAGCTCGTCGCGCAACTGGCTGGCGTCGCGCAAGCGGTGGCGATTGGCATGCCCGACGCCGTGAAGGGCGAAGAAGTGTGGCTGGTGCTGCAACCGCGTGCAGATACGTCGCCTGATCTCGACGCAGTGACGAGTGCCTGTCGCGCACAGCTTGCCAACTACAAAGTGCCAAAACGTATTTTGATTGAGCGTGATATTCCGATTACGCGCATAGGCAAGGCAGATCGAGTAGAGCTGCGCGCGCGGTTGCTCGAGCGCTATGCAAATGGCATGCGCAGTTGATCGCGGCTTTGCATCACGCGCCTTCGCGTCTCGTCCACTTTGTGCGTGTCCCATGGCACATATGTTGGCGTAAAGATGTAATCAAGTTGCCAATGATTATCAATCTTTACGGCGCGCCAGATGCCAGCGGGCGAGGTCGGGTTGCCGTGATGGGTTTCATACGGCGCAAAATCGAGGGTGTCCGCCGATAGCGCCAGCAGCAGCGCGCGTACGGGTGAGCCGTGCGATACGACCGCAGCGCAATTTACATTCTGCAATGACTGAATGAACTGCCAGCAACGACTGCGCACCTCAGCGAGACTCTCGCCATCTTGCATCTCTTGGATCGCGGGCGTGACGATTTTTTGTAAATTGATTTTCGCGGCGATGGCGTCTGCCGTTTGCGAGGCGCGCGCGAGGGGTGAGGCATACACCGCTTCGATGCCTACATTCTCCAAAAAATCAGCCGCCTCTCGCGCCTGTTGTCGCCCGACGTCGCTCAGCGCGGGTCCGGGCGGAATCTTGTAATTGAGGTTTGTGTTGAGGAGTGGCTCGGCGTGTCGCACGAGATAGAGTTTGCTTAACATACGCTTGATGTGTCCATTGTATGGTTGCTGAGTTTTGACGAATTGCTTGATATTTATGCTTGAAGTAAAATCGTCCATCTCAATAATCAAAAGGAGTATTTCAAATGAAATTTTCGAACCAACTACGATATGTGACAATGTCTGCAATTGTTAGCGGACTTGTCCTTGCGGCGTGTGCTGCGCCGACACCAACCGCTGCACCTAAGCCAGCCGAGCCAGCAAAACCCGCTGCACCAGCAGCCTCGCCAGCAGATGCGGCCATGACTGCACTCGTCGAAGCCGCCAAAAAAGAGGGCGAGCTTAACGTGATTGCTCTCGCACACGATTGGGCGAACTATGGCGAGATTATCGAAAGCTTTAAGGCGAAATATGGCATCAAGGTCAATGAGATTAACCCTGATGCCAGCTCAGCCGAAGAGTTAGAAGCCATCAAAGCCAACAAAGACAGCAAGGGACCTCAAGCTCCAGATGTTGTAGACGTAGGTTTCGCATTTGGACCGCAAGGCAAAGAGGCTAAGCTGTATCAACCCTACAAGGTTTCCGTATGGGATTCGATCCCTGCCAACCTGAAAGATGCTGAGGGATTTTGGTATGGCGATTATTACGGCGCGATGGCGTTTGAGGTCAATACGGCCGTCGTGAAGAATGTGCCGCAAGATTGGGCAGATTTGTTGAAGCCAGAGTACAAGGGTCAGGTTGCGCTCGCCGGCGACCCACGCAAGTCATCACAAGCCATCAGCGCCGTGTATGCTGCCGCGTTTGCGAGTGGTGGCGACGCGAATAATGCCACCCCCGGGCTTGAGTTCTACAAGAAACTAAATGACTCAAAAAACCTCGTGCCAGTCATAGCCAAGCCTGCCACAATTGCAAAAGGTGAAACGCCGATTGCGTTGCGCTGGGACTACAACGCACTCGCCAACCGCGATGCATCCAAGGGTAATCCTGAGATCGCGGTCATCATTCCAAAGAGTGGTGTGCTAGCTGGAACCTATGTGCAAGCCATCAGCGCGTATGCGCCACATCCAAATGCGGCAAAGCTATGGATGGAGTATCTCTACTCAGATGCGGGTCAAAACTTGCTGCTGAAGGGCTACGCGCACCCAGTTCGCTACAATGACATGGTCGCCCGCAAAGTCATCCCTGATGATTTGGCGAAGAAATTGCCGTCTGCGGATTTGTATGCAAAAGCTGTGTATCCGACGATCGAGCAACTCGACAAATCGAAGACGGTCATCACCGAAGGGTGGGACAAGGTTGTCGGTGCAGACATTAAATAAATCTGCATATTGAAAAATTAGCTTGATATCAGACCTGACGCGATAACATCTCGTCAGGTCTTTGTTTATGCGCTTTATTTCAAAACACCGCAATTGGATTGGCGTCGCGCCATTTATGCTGTTTGCAATAGCATTTATTTTTTTGCCTGGCATCAATATCGTGTTGAGCAGCTTTATCGGGCAGAATGGCGTGCCGACCTTGCAAAACATCATGGCTCTATTTGCGCCAAATGTGATTGACTCTTTTTGGGTCACCTTGAGAATCAGCGTCGTGTCGGCGTTGTTGGGCGGCGTATTTGGATTGTTATTGGCATATGCGCTGGTGCTCGGTGGCGCGCCAAAGATTTTGCGCACGCTGTTTACAACCTTCTCAGGCGTCGCCTCAAACTTTGCCGGCGTGCCGTTGGCGTTTGCATTTATCTCGACCTTGGGTCGGCTCGGCGCGGTCACGATTTTGCTCAAGACGATTGGACTCGATATCTATGATGCGGGTTTCACACTCTACAGTTTTTGGGGCTTGGTGCTG
>CAZVQE010000102.1:5344-7806 GCA_964628875.1 uncultured Anaerolineae bacterium | reverse complement strand
AATCAAATCTAAAGCCCAATTGACCTTAGATATTCGCGGTTGCGTGTGGCGCTGAGTTTGGGCGCGCCCATGCCGGGTAGTACATCTTGCTCGACCGTCGCAAAGCCGCGATAGTCACGCGCGCGCATCCACTGCGCGACATCTGCAAATGGCACGACGCCCTTGCCAAGCTCACAAAACACACCACGCTTGACAGCCTCAAAATAATCCAGCCCTTCGGCGCGCGCCTGAGCTGCCACACTCGCTGAGCAATCCTTGAGATGCACGTACCAGATGCGCTCGCCAAATCGGCGCAAGCCATCGCGCACGACATCCGCGCTCGGGGCGCCGCTGCCATACGCATAGTGCCCGGTGTCAAAGCACAGCCCAATCAACGACGCATCGGTGTGATCGAGCAGATGGGCAATCTCATCGGGCGTCTCAATAAAGCCGGCGCAGTGATGATGAAACACACATCGCAATCCGGTGGCGTCTTTCACCGCGCGCGCGACCGATTCCACGCCCTCAGCATAGACGCGCATCTCACTGTCATCGAGTCCGCGCTGTGTGATGCGTCCGGCGTTTTTGGTGCGAATGGCATCTGCGCCGTTGTCATCTGCCAACACAACGAAGGGCGGCGTGTGCGCGTCAGCAACGGCCACCAGTTGTTTGGCGATCTTTGTTGCGCGTGCGACGCCATCCGCGTGTTTGGCGCGCTCACGAAAAGCCACCGGCACAAACGCGCCCGTCATCGTCAACTTGCGCGAGGTCAGCGCATCACGCAACGCAGACACATCCATTGGCATATAGCCCCAATCGCCCAGTTCAGTGCCTGTATAACCGGCATCCACCAATTCATCTAGCATCTGCGCATAACCGATGCTCTTACCTTGCATGCCCTCAAACTCAAGTGAGCCCCATGAGCAAGGCGCGTTACCAATCGAAATCATTTTCATTTTGTCATTGGGTCATCGTGGATTTGTCCAATGTCTCCAATTTATTAATAAGAATCAGAAAATTCGTTCTTTAGCGCGACCTTTCTCCCACTCACGGCGCGATTCTTGCACGCTCAGCACCTCGCTGACCTCAGCCGGCGGCACGTCCCACCAACCGTAGCCCGGCACACCAACATAGCGATCATTGCGGATGTAAATCACCGTCGTGCGATCCGTCTTGCGCGCCTTCTTCAACGCTTTGACAAATTGCTCGTAGCTCTCACAACGCAACACAATCGCGCCCAGCGACTCGGCGTTGCTTGCTAGATCAATCGGCAGCGTGCGCACTTGCGCGCCATCGCGGTCATCCGGCAAAATGTTGTCCGATGGATACACATAGCGCGTGCCAAAGCCATGTTGCCCGAGCGAGCGGCTCAGACTGCCGATACTCTTGTAGCCATCGTTGTCAAGCAACACAATGATGAGCTTGTAGTTTTCTTGGACACTCGTGACAATCTCTTGATTCATCATCAGATAGCTGCCGTCACCGACCATTACAATCACATCGCGCTCAGGCGCTGCCATCTTTGCGCCGAGTCCGCCAGCGATCTCGTAGCCCATCGTGCTGTAGCCATATTCGAGGTGATAGTTTTTTGGCGTGGAGGCGCGCCACAGCTTATGCAAATCGCCCGGCAAGCTGCCCGCCGCGCACACCATGATCGCGTTTTTGTCGCTGCGTGTATTGACCGCGCCAATCAGCTCAGATTGCGACGGCAGCGGCGTGTGACGGATCGCGTATTGCTCATCTACGGTTTGCTCCCATGCGTCGTGTAATTGGGTCACACGCGCGCGATAGTCGTCTGCCATCTGCCAACCGCGCAGCGCTTTGGTCAGCGCCTCGATGCACTCACGCGCATCGCCGATGAGTTGTAGCCCGCTGTGCTTGCCCGCGTCAAATGCGCTGACATTGATATTGATAAAGCGCACATGCGGATTTTGAAATTGAGTCTTGCTCGCGGTTGTAAAGTCACTGTAGCGCGTGCCGATGCCAATCACGACGTCTGCGCCTTCGGCGATCTCATTCGCCGCAAAGGTGCCGGTCGCGCCGACTGCGCCAAGCTGCAACGTATGATCGTAGCGCAGCGCGCCCTTGCCCGCCATCGTCTCGCACACAGGGATGCCCGTCGCCTCAACAAATTTTTTGAGCGCAGCGTTGGCGTCGCTGTAGGTCACGCCGCCGCCTGCCACGATCAGCGGTTGCTTTGCGCTGCGAATGGCTTCTGCGGCGCGCGCCAACATGACGCGGTCGGCGCGGTTGCGCGCGACGTGCCATTCTCTCGGCTCAAAAAAATCAATCGGATAATCATGTGCCTCAGTCTGCACATCTTGCGGCATAGCAATCGTCACCGCGCCCGTCTCTGACGGCGAGGTCAGCACACGCAGCGCCTCAGGCAGCGCCAACAAAATTTGATCGGGGCGATTGATGCGATCCCAGTAACGACTCACGGGCTTAAAGCAGTCATTTACACTGATATCTTGCGAATGCTC
>CAZVQE010000102.1:0-5244 GCA_964628875.1 uncultured Anaerolineae bacterium | reverse complement strand
AGTAACGACTCACGGGCTTAAAGCAGTCATTTACACTGATATCTTGCGAATGCTCACTCTCGAGCTGTTGCAACACAGGCGCGACATTGCGACGCGCAAAGATGTCACCCGGCAGCAGCAACACAGGCAGGCGATTGACCGTAGCAGCAGCCGCACCGGTAATCATGTTGGTCGCGCCGGGTCCGATGCTCGTCGTGCAGACCAATGTCTGCAAGCGATTTTTGACCTTAGCGTACGCGGCTGCGGCGTGCACCATGCCTTGCTCGTTGCGGCATTGATAGTAGCGGAAATCGAGATTTTGCTGGAGCGCCTGCGCGATGCCAGCGATGTTGCCGTGTCCAAAGATGCCAAAGCACCCGCCAAAAAATGCGTTGCGCTCGCCGTCTCGTTCGACGTATTGATTTTTGAGGAATTTGATAGTCGCCTGCGCGGTTGTCAAGCGAATCGTTTTGTTTGTCATGATCGTTCTAATATGTCATTCTCAACGCAGTAAAAAATCTCTGCAGAACTTAGTTTGTATCCACTGCTGCTTGCATCACGCTCCACAATTTTTCGACATGCTCGCGCTCAGTCAGCAACGCACCAATCGCAATGCGCACCATCCAACGTCCATCTACGACGGCAGGCGTGAGATAGGCAGCGCCTGATTTCATGATGCGATCACACCACGCGCGGGTGTGCACGTCAAGCGCCTCGCCACTCAACGCTGGTGGCTCGTGTCGCACGCATACCGTTTGCAACGGCGTCGGCGCAATCACGCGCCAATGCGACGTGTTGCGGATTTGCTCAGCCAGCCATTGCGCGTTTTGTATGTCGCGGCGGATGCGCGCTTGCAATCGCTCGACGCCTTCATTCCGCAAATAAAACCATAGCTTGAGCGCGCGGAATCGTCGACCAAGCGGAATGCCCCAGTCGCGGTAATTTTTAACCTGACCATCCGCCGCACTTTGTAGGTAGCTCGGATTGGTGCTCATCACGCGGATCAGATGTTGAGGGTCTCGCACAAAATACAGCGAGCAATCAAAAGCGACGCCGAGCCATTTGTGCGCATTCCACACGAGCGAGTCGGCGCCCTCGATCCCGCGCCACATCCAACGATACTCCTCGCAAATCATGGCGCTGCCCGCCATCGCTGCATCCACATGTAACCACACGTTGTATTTTTTGGCAATACGCGCCATCGCCTCAATTGGGTCGAGCGCGGTCGTGCCAGTCGTGCCAGTCGTAGCGACGATGGCGCATGGCAGATTGCCGTCAGCGATGTCTTTTTGAATGAGCGCCTCGAGCGCGTCTGCGCGCGCGGCAAAATTTTCATCCGTTGGGATAACGCGCACATTATCGTGACCATAGCCTGCCATCGCGGCAGCTTTGTCCACTGAGCTGTGACCCTGCGCCGAAGCGTACACGCACAGCTTACGCGATTCTCCCTGCAAGCCACCACGCGCCGCGCCATAGTGTGTGGCACGCTCGCGCGCCGAGATCAGCGCGACCATCGTCGAGGTGGATGCCGTATCTTGGATCACACCTTGCCACGCGTCGCTCAACCCAACCATGCGCCGCACCCAATCTACGGTGACTTCTTCGATCTCGGTCAGCGCGGGGCTAGATTGCCAAGCCAGCCCGATCACGCCCAGTCCGGTGCTGAGCATGTCACCCAGCACGCTCGACAATCCAGACGCGGATGGGAAATAACCGTAAAACTGCGGATGCTGCCAGTGCGACAGACCACTTGGCACGAGCCGATCAAAGTCAGCCATGATTTGGTCGAATGGCTCCGCAGTTTGCGGCGGCTCGACGGGCAATTGAGATTTGATTGAGCCCGGCTGCACCTGCGACATCACCGAAAATGTATCGGGCTCATTTTGCAGGCGCGCGCGATAGTCGGCGATCCAATCTATGATTTCGTATCCGGCTCGGCGAAATTCTTCTGGCGTCATAGTTTTGAATTTTTTGAGCGAATTTGAGTAAGGTTTGCTAATATAAACGGTCAATCCGATCAACGAGAAGAATTTCTACAACAATGACTTCGGAGAGATTTCTCGCTCGGCTCGAAATGACAAAATGCGATCTGTCGCGCCATCTGTCACTGCATCTTTACAGATCGGGATTTGGAATCATGAAGTCGCGGATGGTAGCGACAAATGAATGCCACGCTTCGATAAATGAACGCATGGTGCGAGCGGTCGCCCCAAACGCATCAAATTCATCTATGCGCATGCCATTCTCAAGATAGGCGCGATCAAAGTCCGCAATCTTGGAACGCAGTGCGCTCAAAATCTCAGGCGCGACGGGCACATCCATGCGCGGTGTTGGGTCAACCGTAGAGTTGTTGTATTTGACCTGCCAGTCATACGGGATCGTCAGTGACACGTCGCCGCCGACAAACTCGGTCCAATGATAAAAGTTGCGATATGCCGCAGAGAGCAACTGGGTGCGATAGCCGCGCTGCTTGTAAATCTGATACGCATGCTTAAAGCACGCTACACCGCACCATTCGAGGTACTCGGGGTTGATGTCAATCGCGCCTTTTTTGACGCAGACTTTCATCCAATCGTCGTTGCGACCAACCATCATCGTGGCATATGGCGTCATGTGTGACACGTCTTTGCCTTCACGCTCGCGGCGTTTGAGTCCGCGCTCGACCGCCTCAGCAATCTGAATCACCTGTGGCACGGTAAAACTCACGGTGACATTGACGTTTGCGCCTTGATAGGTGGCTTCTTCGACGATGCTCATGCCGGCTTTGGTTGCGGGTAGCTTGACCTGCATGTTTGGCGCGAGGCTCGCAAAATACAGCGTTTGCTTGAGAATGGCATCGGCATTGTTGTACAACGCAGGGTCAGTTTGAATCGAGAGCCGACCCAGTTTGCCGCCCGTGCGCTCATAGACCGGCAGCATGAGTTTTGCGCCATTGAGCGCTAACTCCTGATAAATTTGCCACGCGACTTGGGTCTCGCTCCACGTCGGATGCTCGGCGATGACTTGATTGATGCGGTCGCGCCATAGGTGCATCTCTTTTTTGAGCACATTGCCAACGATGACAGGGTTGCTGGTTGCACCAATCGCGCCGCGCGCAATGGCGTAATTCAGCTCCTCGACTGAGCACGAGTCATTGAGATATTGCGTCGGCGTGGTGAGCGCCATTTTTTGCAAAGGGCTGTTGTATTCCATTTTTTGTAAATTGACTATTGAGCCATTGACCATTGGCTGTCAGCTAACTGCCACCGGCTGACGGCTAATACAGCGGCAACCGCGGATCTGCGCCAGCGTAATTGTGTTTAACCCATGTGTGATTTGGGTCGTCCTGATTTGCTAGAGACTGAGCGCTGCCAGCCAAAACGTTGAGGTAATAGGTTGTGTAGCCCGGCGCGCTCACGACCGGATGATAGCCCTCAGGAACGAGCACCGCGCTCCCATCCGTTGCCATGACAACCGCATCAATCGGCTGTCCCGCCTGATGCAACGGTGAGCGCTCGTCTGTGTAAATGCGTTGAAAGGCAAATCCGTGCGGCTTGTCAATCTTGAAGTAATACACCTCTTCGAGGTCAGACTCGATCAGCGTGCCATCCGCGCGGACGATATGCACATCGTGCTTGTGTGGCGGATAGCTGCTCCAATTGCCACTCGGCGTGTAGACCTCGACCAGCACAAGCCGATGCACAGGCGCACCCGGCGGCAGGAGGTTGTTAATTTGACGCGTGACGTTATCGCCGCCACGTAGCTCAATCGAAACTCGATCAGGCGTGATATGCAGCGGCGCAATGTCGCGGTCTGTCGCCGCCCATGTCACGGCAAATTCGCCGCCTTGCTCGGCGCGAATCGTAAACGCAGTGCGGCGCGGCAGCACCAGCGCATGTGCCGCGGACTCAAACACATTTTTGCGCCCGCCGATGTGCCATTCGCCCCGATCAGTGTGAATGTGGTACTCACCTGTAATGTTGATCAGCGCGAGTTCATTTTCGCCCGTGCTAAATGACCACGACGCGCCTTTTTGCAGTCGGCGCACCTGAAAGTGAATGTGATCCCACCCTGCTGACTTTGGCGTGATGTCAATCGCAATGTCGCCAGAGGGGTTTGGACGCACTATGAGATTATCAGCCGTGTATTGCATATGATTTCAAAATGAGGATAGCACAGCTTCAAATGAAAGTCAAGTATTGACATTTTGCTTTCGATTTAATACAATCAAAAGGCAATTCGAAATTCAACCGTGCGTTTGATTAAGCATAGAATAAGGCAACTCAAAACAGGAGACAGGCAAATAATGGCAACCGAAAAACTCGCAAACTATGTCAATGGCGCGTTTGTGCGCTCTACGGCAAATAACTTTTTACCCGTCAAAAATCCCGCATCAGCGGCGACGTTGGCAGAGGTGCCACTGTCTGCTGCTGCAGAGGTGGACGCGGCGGTACAAATCGCGCAGACGGCTTTTAGAGAATGGCGCCGCACCCCCGTCAATGATCGCGTGCAACCATTGTATCGTCTCAAAATTTTGATGGAGCAGCACAAGGACGACCTCGCGCGCACGATCACCGAAGAGTGCGGCAAGACATTTGGCGAGAGCGTCGCCGAGCTGACGCGCGCGATTGAAAATATCGAAGTAGCGTGTGGCACACCGATTTTGATGCAGGGCTACAACAACGAAGACATCGCGCGCGGCATTGATGAGCATGTCATCCGCCAACCACTCGGCGTCGTGGCTGCAATCGTGCCTTTTAACTTTCCGGGCATGATTCCTTTGTGGTTTATGCCGTATGCGGTCGCGGCGGGCAACTGCTTTATCTTGAAGCCAAGCGAGAAGGTGCCGCTGACTTCGCAGAAATTGTTTGAGCTTATTCGTCAAGCCAATTTCCCGTCAGGCGTCATTCAAATGGTCAACGGCGCGAAGGAAGTCGTAGACGCGCTGCTCGATCACCCACTCATCCGCGCGATCAGTTTCGTTGGCAGCACACCCGTTGCCAAATACATCTATAGCCGCGCGGCCTCAAACGGCAAACGCGTGCAAGCACAAGGCGGCGCAAAAAACCCAATCGTCGTCATGCCTGACGCCGACATGGAGACCTCAGTCAAGATCGTTGCCGATAGCGCGTTTGGCTGCGCGGGTCAACGCTGTTTGGCGGCGTCGGTTGGCATCACCGTCGGGTCGGCGCGGGGTCAATTTGTCGAGGCGCTGGCGGATGTCGCGTCAACACGCAAAGTCGGTTATGGTTTGGACAGCGGCGTCGAGATGGGACCCGTAATCAC
>CAZVQE010000101.1:6659-7952 GCA_964628875.1 uncultured Anaerolineae bacterium | reverse complement strand
CTCGGCAACGAATCCATGAGCACGCCAAACGCACGATCCGCGAGCGCAAGCTGATCCAGATAGCCGTGTTGCATCCAGCCGTGCACGTGACCCATCTCGTCGGTCATTCCAAAGTAGACAAACGCAAAATCAATCGGCTGTGATCGTAGAGCGCGCGCCGCCTCATGCGCAAGGTTGATATCGGCATCGGGCTTGTAAAAATGATACTGAAAGAGCGAATGAACCACGCGCTCGGGCTGGCTCAGATTACGCAGCGGCTCCCAGTTGTAAAACATGGCGCATTTTTTGCCCGCTTGAAATGCGGTCTCGATGATGCCCGGCAGTGGGCGCGCCATCGGCGTATAAGTGTTGCTGACGATGCCGTGTCGCGTCGGCGGCACGCTGTGAAAGATGCTCATGTGACACGGCAACGTGATCGAGGGCATCACGCTCTGTGCTTGCATTGTCCACAGCGCGCGACTGCGAAACGCGCGCAAGTTCGGGCAGTCGGCAGCATCCATCGCGTCGCCGCGCACACCGTCAATAGAAACTAAAACGATCATGCGATGATTATCACGCAACCTATAATCACAGTATGTCTGATAATTTTCGCAGCTTTTTGCGCAGGGCGTCGCCGCTGCTCGCCGTCATGGGCTTTTTATTTACGCTCAATCTCATCACTGATCCGGGTAATTTTTGGTCGCTCATTCCAATCGCAGCGATGGGCATTCCTACGTTTATCATTTTTTCGCACACCGTGCTGGCGCCAGAGAATCAAACATCCCAAAACGATCAACGCGCAGCGCAAGCAAACGCGCCAATCGCTAAAGCTGAATCAGCCGCACTTGATCGCTCGCTCACCGCGCAATTAAACCAAGTCAAAACCTATCGCCAAGCGATAGATGATCTCGCCAAAAACGCACAACCCATACGCAAAGACCGCCTCAATCAGCTTGCAGCGCAATTTGCGCAATGGCAAGGCTCAATCGAAAAAACCGCCCAGCGCATCGCTTCATTTCGCACCAACGCCGTCGTGCAACAAGACCTCAAATCTGTGCCGCAATCTATTCAAAAGCTCGAAGCCGAACTGGCGAACGAAAAGAGCGAAGCCGTGCGCGCACAACTGACCAGCACGCTTCAGACACGCCGCACCCAACTCGCCGCGCTTGACAAATTGCAAAGCAGCGTGCGCCAAGCCGAGATACAGCTCGAGAGCACGATTGCCTCGATGGGCACGATCTACTCGCAGGTGCTGGCGAATCAATCTACGAGCGCCATCGGCGACTACGCGCACCTGAGCGCTGATGTGAGCGA
>CAZVQE010000101.1:0-6559 GCA_964628875.1 uncultured Anaerolineae bacterium | reverse complement strand
AGTTGATTGAGCGCGCGATCATAGTTGTGTAGCGCATATCGCGCGCCGTAATACACGTCGTCATTAAAGTAGTCGGTTGCAAATCTCAGCGCCTGCATAAAGATCATAAATTTGCCAGCAAGATCAAACTGATCGCGCTCATCGCGCGTGAGTGTCGTGCCCATCTGACT
Organism: uncultured Anaerolineae bacterium; assembly: GCA_964628875.1. Lineage (GTDB taxonomy): Bacteria > Chloroflexota > Anaerolineae > J036 > Brachytrichaceae > AQU-03. The sequence continues at coordinate 6,389 of CAZVQE010000101.1, read as the reverse complement.
GAGGTAGCCCTCGCGGATCGCCGCATACACCTCACGCCGCGCAAACAAATCATCCGGCGTTGTGTGATTCTCATCAAACGGGCATAAATAGGTGCGCATCATGTCGCCCACGTCGCTGAGATAAATGCCGCTCATAACTGTGTCGAGGTCCACCACACACAGACCTTTTTTTGTGTCTTGCTCAAATAGCACGTTGCTGATCTTGGTGTCGTGATGCATCAGACGCTCGCGCAACATGCCGCTGCTGCGCGCTGCGCGCACACTCGCCTCAATCGGCGCATACGCTTGCAGCCGAGCAATCAAATCGCTACATTCGCCGATGCGCGCACGGTTGCCACGCGCAAGGCTGTCGTTAAATTGCTGCCAACGTAGATCAAGGTCATGAAAACGCGGGATGCTGGGTCGTATGTGGTGAATGGGAACGTCGCTCAGCCGCGCGTCAAATTCACCAAACTGTCGCGCTGCCTCATACGCCATCGCCGCGTCCGTCACACGATCCACGCTCATGCTGCACGGCACATACGCATAGATGCGCCAATAGCGCGATGCCGCCGTATCAACAAACATCGTTGCGCCGTCATGATTTTGCAACGGATATGTGAATAGATACTCTGCGTGATTGTGTGCAAAGACCTTTGCAATCGCGCGTAGATTGTCATCAATGACGCGCGGCTGCTTAAACACATTTGCATTGATCTCTTGCAACACATAGCGAGGCTCGGACATATCGCTGAGCAGCCATGTGTGATTAATCAAGCCCGTGCCAAATGGAGCGACTGACAACGAAGGCGGCAATTCAAAAAATTGTAGTACGCGCTGCAACACAGGAGCATGGAGGGTCATGATCAAAAAATAACCCTCCATGGTGAATCAATGGAGGGTGTATAAAGCTGAGGCGGCTGGATTCGAACCAGCGAATGGCGGATCCAAAGTCCGCTGCCTTACCACTTGGCGACGCCTCAACGCGACTGAGGATTTTACCACTGCGCCGATCAATAAGTAATGCACATCAAGGCAAATATGACGAACTGCGATAACATTGCCCCATGCGTTTGATTCATGCTTTCGTCGCTGTCTCGATGTCGTTGACGCTCATGGCGTGCAGTGCGTTGCCGCAGTCTGTGCGCAGCCAGATTGACCTCAATCGCATCATCAATGGTGAGCCCACTGCGGCACCCATTCGCAACATCGTCGCGCCCACAGCCGCACCTGCCGCCGTCTCGACTGCCGCACTCGTGCGCCAACGCGGCATCGTACGCGTCGGTGTGCGCTTTGATGCGCCGCCACTCGCGTCGGTCAATGCCAAAGGCGACCTCGAAGGCATGGACATCGAGCTGGCGCGCGAATTTGCCAAACGCTGGCTTGGCGACGCAAACAAAGTTGAGTTTGTGCAGGTCACGTCTGCTAGCGCGCCTCAACGTATCGCCAACCGCGAGGTTGATCTGGCGATGGGCGGACTGACGCACAACCGCAACGCCGAGCTCGTCGCCGATTTCAGCATCACCTATCTTGAGGACGGTGAGGCATTGCTCGCGCGCGCAGGAACTTTTAGCGCGTTCAAGGATTTGGCGCGCCGACCGATTGCATTTGTAGATAGTCAGACAACTTTTCCGTTGCGTGATTTGCAGAATAGCGCGGGCGTGACTGTGACGCTACAAGCGACAACGTCATATGCGCAAGCCATGCAATTACTCTCTAACGGCAAGGTGGATGCCGTTGCAGGTAACTATCGGCGACTGCGCGTCGAGGCAAGCAAAAACCCGCAATACGCCGTGTTTAGCGTCATCAAACGCGAACCCGTCGCCATCATGCTGCCGCAAGATGACTCAGCGTGGGCGAATCTCATTAACCTGACGTTGAGCGCCATCATGCAAGACAACGTGTTTGCAAATTTGCATCAGAAGTGGTTTGGCGTGCCGCCTGACGCCGCGGGCAGTAAGCCATTGGCGCAACCTGCGGCGCAATTGACATTGACAGCACTACCGTCCGAGATCAAAACAAATGACACGCTCGCGCGTGTGCGCGCCGCTCAAAAAGTGCAATTTGGCTATCGTCTCGGTGATGACATTTTTGTGCGCACAGATGCCAAGGGCGCGCTCAGCGGATTTGAGATTGACCTCGCGCGCGAGATGGCGCGGCGTTGGCTAGGCGCTGAGGGCGCAGCACAGTTTGTCAATGTGGCAGATGGCAATGTGACGGACGCCGTGCAAACTGGGCGGCTCGATATAGGCATTGGCGCGATTGCGCAGACGCAAGCAAATGAAGCGGTCATTGATTTAAGCGTGCCGATATATCAGCCGACGACCAATGTCACGCGCACAGTCAATGCAGCGACGGCTGTGTCAATGGCAGTGATTGAGAGCGACTCAGAGTGGCGTGATGTGGTGAATCTGACTTTGCAGGACATGATGGCTGATGGCACATATGCACGCCTATATCGCAAGGCATTTGCTGCTGCGCCGCCGACACTTGAGGTTTGGCTCGGTGATGCCGCCACACCGTCACTCATTCAAACCAAAAAATAGCGTCTGTTCAGTTCACCACTTGCACAAGTGTGCCTTGTGAGGTCTTGTCAATCATCGTGTAGCGCACATTCATGTCATTGGCAGGCATGAGCCAGCGCCACAGCCATTTTGAATTTTGCGGTGTGACATTGATGCAGCCGTGGCTGCGCGTAACGCCATAGTCATTGTGCCAATATGCGCCATGAAATGCAATGCCATCGCCCGTGAAATAGCTGACCCAAGGCACACCCGGCAGGTCATAGTAATCATCCTCACCCTCTTTGCCGCCATGCATATGCTGCGATGGCGTCTTGCGAAAAACCACATACTGTCCGGGCGGTGTGCGGAAATCGCGCTTTTTGTCGTCAAATTTGTGCCCCGTCGCCGCGCGCGCCGTAAACACTTCGCGGTTGCCTTCGTAGGCGTGCACACGTTGCTCGCCGAGTTTGACAATGACTTTCTTTTCGCGCGGATCAACGTCTTGTGAGAGTGGCGCAAATTCTTCTGCTGGCACAACGCGCATATGTTTGGCGGGCACAAAGTAATTTGCCGGAAACTCTTCGTCTTCGATTTGATACCACCACTCGCTGCTGCCCGATTCCACCGATGGCACAGCACGGATAATGCGATAGGTCGTGCCACCGTAGTAACGGTATTTGGTGCGCGACGCGGCAAGTGACGGAGCAACGCGCGAATCGGTGAATGGCACAGTCACCTCACCCCACGCGCCTTTTAACACATTCTTGACAGCCTCGTTTTCATACCAGCTTACAGGTTGAATATGCGCCGAATGCACATAGCCGCCTTGCACCTCGTACCACGTTGGGTTGTGGGCTGTGCCTTGATCATTGTCAAATGCGGCGTAGAGCGGCAACACACTATCGGCTACCATGATGTCCGTCGTGCGCGCATAAAAATTGGGCTCGCTGCGCACAGGCACGCCCCACGTGATCGCGCGCGCAAACGAGAGCAATTGCTTGGGCTGCTCAACCTCCGCGGGGGCGCCATCGCGCAAAAAATTGATTGGCGGCATTGGTGGCAGCATGGCGCGCGTGAGTGACAGCGACATCAGTCGCAACACAGACCGACGCGAAATACGTCTGCGCAGTGCAGCTCGATTTGACCCAAACATGAGGCTGCATTGTACGCAAAAAAGCCGCGAGCGTATTTGATCTCGCGGCTTTTATCAAAACACGGCTTTGACTAACAGCTAATCTAATTTTTAGCGATTTGCGCCTCGAGGTCGCGCTTGAGTGTTTCGTATGTTTGCATTCCATTACGCGATGCGGTCACCGCGCCATCGCTACTCAAAATGACAAACTGCGGTTGCCCAACAAATTTATATTGCTTCTTCGCCGCATCATTTTTCGGGTCGTCAATGTTTAATGAACGGAATTCGATCTTGTCTTTAAATTCTTGTTGCAACCTACTCACGGTAGGTTTCATGGCTTGGCACACCGTTCACCAGTCTGCGTAAAAATCAATAAATACCGGTTTTGCTAAAACTTTTGGAGCTGCGGCTTGCGGCGCAGCAGTCGGGACGACAGCTTGTGCAGGCGCAGCTGGCGCATTTGTGGGCTGAATCTGAGCTGCGGCGGGCGCGGATGTTGGCGCTTGATTTGCGACCTGCGGCGCTACCTGTGCCGTAGGCGTGCTAGACGCGCCGCACGCGCTAAGCAACATCGAACCCATGAGCATCACACCCGCCCATACTCGATTTAATTTCATAGTTTTCACCTCCTTAATGTATGCGATCTTAATCGCGTCCGATGATAAATGTATTAGTCGCGCATGCGTCTCGGCGCGGGTTGCTGCTGCGTGATGCAGTGGATGTTGCCTCCACCCAGCAAAACCTCGCGTGAAAATACCGACACAACCGTGCGATCTGGAAACAACGCCTGTACATCACGGCGGGCGGGCTCATCGTGCGCATCATCAAAGCTCGGCATCACGACAGCGCCATTTGCAATATAAAAATTGACATACGACGCTGCCATGCGCGCACCGACCTGACGCGTGTAACCATCGGCTGAGCGCTCCAATCCGCTCAAGTCAGATTCACGAAAATACATCGGCGCAGGCGCGCGCAGCTTGTGTATCTCGAAGCGTCGCCCGTGTGCATCGGTCTCGCGGCTGAGGCGCTCATACGCATCCACCGAGCGCGCGTATTGTGGATCATGCTCGTCGTCCGTCCAATGCAACAGCACGACATGCGGACGCACAAAGCAACACAAATTATCCACGTGACCACTGGTGTCCTCATCGCCGACCACACCCGCGCCAAGCCAAATGATCTTGGTCACGCCGAGATACTCGCGCAGGGTCTGCTCGATTTGCGCGCGCGTCATGTTTGGGTTGCGGTTTGGATTGAGTAGACACTCCTCAGTTGTGATGAGTGTGCCTTGTCCGTCGGTGTGAATGGCGCCGCCCTCAAGCACCATCGGGCAGCGATAGCGTAGCGCGTTAGCCGATTTACAAATGCGCGCGGCGTTAGCGTCATCATGAGTGAGCGGATATAACCCGCCCCACGCATTAAACGTCCAATCCACGCCGCGCACGTTGCCACCATCGTTGATGACAAACGTCGGCGCTTGGTCGCGCAGCCATGCATCATCGTTTGGCATTTCGATCAATCGCAAATGTCCGTGCAGCGATGGCGCATCCATCAACGCGTGCGCATGCGCCATGTGCTCGGCTGGCACACACATATTGACCGGCTCAAATTGCGCGATGGTTTTGGCGACGTTGGCATACGCACGCTGCGCGGGCGCGGCAGCCAGCCGCCAATTGTCACGACGGTGCGGATACGCCATCCAACACGCCGCGTGCGGCTCAAATTCACCCGGCATAAAAAAACCGTCACGCTGAGGTGTGTGTGGCAAAGGATCGAGAGTATTGCTGGTGGACACAATAGACAAAGTATAAAATCAAAATATGTCCACACAATCAAGAAAAGTCAAAATCGGTCTCGTGCAAGAGCGCTGGCACGCAAACGCAGATGAGCATCGCGCGGCGCTACGGCGTGGCGTGTTAGAGGCAGCCAAACAAGGCGCACAACTCATTTGCCTGCAAGAGCTGACACTGCATCGTTATTTTGCGGATGTGATGGACACGGCGCACTTTGCGGCAGCTGAGCGACTCGGCGAAGGTGCAACGCACACGCTGTGCAGCGCCCTCGCGCGCGAGGCAGGCGCGTTTGTGGTTGGCTCGTTGTTTGAGGCAGGCAACAAAGATCACTATTTCAACACTGCGGTGATCTACAACGCGCGCGGCGAGCTGCACGCATTTACGCGCAAGCAGCACATCCCGCGCGGCACAGGCTACAACGAAGATTTTTATTTTGAGCCGGGCGACTCAAATTATCCGGTGCATGATCTCGGCTTTATCAAGCTGGCGGTGCCGACGTGTTACGACCAATGGTTCCCCGAGCTTGCGCGTATCTACGCGCTCAAAGGCGCCGAGTTGCTGGTGTATCCAACTGCGATTGGCAGCGAGCCAGATTTTCCGGGCTTTGACTCCGAGCCGCGCTGGGAGACGGTCATGCGCGGACACGCTATTGCCAATGGCGTGTTTATCGCGGCGATCAACCGCACCGGCAACGAAGGCACGGTCAATTTTTATGGCTCATCATTTGTGTGCGACCCGACGGGCACGCTGATCGCACAGGCGGCGCGTCACGAGCTTGCGGTTGTGTTGGCTGAATTAGATTTCAGCGTGTTTGATTTTTGGCGCAAATTGTTTCCGCTTATGGATCAACGCCAACCGCAGACTTATGGACGATTGCTCAGCAGCGCTACTTCTGCATGACCAGCGGCAAATGCACGTTGTAACTAATCGCATAACCGTCGGTCAACGTATTGAGAAATGCAACAATGTCATCCACTT
>CAZVQE010000100.1:0-8009 GCA_964628875.1 uncultured Anaerolineae bacterium | reverse complement strand
GCTTAAGGCTATCAGGCGGCAGCTCGCAATCTGAGTTGTGTACCCATTCACCGTTATATTGAATCGGATCTCCGTCAATAGTGATCTTCGTTGCATCATCCACACTGTGACCCGGCGGTTTGACCAAGACCGTCTTGAGCGCCTCCAGCCAACGTTGCCCCATCTTGAAATCACCAAATGTGCTGGGGTGCGGATATTTATCGGCGAGGTCTTGTTGTGTCATACCCGTATTCATATCCACGATATACACCGGCGAATCAGCTGTAGACACCTCTTTTGCCATTGCTGGCAACAGGGCATTAAATTTATTGACGTTGTCTGGATTGCAATATGTGCTTCCTGTTTGACACGGAAGCAATGTGGCAATAAAAAATGTAATCTTTTTCTTGACCGCGCGCGCCCGCCCGATCAAAAGTTTGTAGTTTTTTATAGCTTCCGCAGGTTGGTCAAATCCGGGTGGCAGTGGGTCTTTTGTATATGCCAAGTCATTGTTGGCTAGATAGCTCAATACAACGTCTGGATAGTATGTATTGATATAGGTCTTAATCTCCGAATCAAGCCCCATGTCGTACACCTTATATCCCGTATGTCCTTCGTGATCCTGATCAAAATCAGGATAGCGGTATGCGCCGCTGTTGTCAATTGCGGTATACATCGAACCCACTAAATCAACATTGACATAGCCTGCGGTCATCAGTTGATTCCATACGTGATAGCGATACGTCACGACTGGCAAATCACACTGTGGATTGTTATCGTCGCGGCAACCTCCATGTGTAACCGAATCCCCGAGATGCATGATGCGCACCACCTTCATCCCCGTTTGATTGACGATCTCGCCGTGTCCAGTATTTTGCGTTTGTTGAATGGAACTTGAGACGGGTGGCAGCGCCAAGCTGCCCAACAAAATGCTGGCGATCACAATCCAATTCAAATACATGGTTGTTGATTATGAATCAAGCCACATCACAAAAGCCAAAACTCACGGGATATTGCCGTGTTTGTCAAATTGCAACGCGCGCAGCTTTGGCGCCGCCAGCCACGTCGTGCCGACGATCAATAGCGTTAGGCAGCCGCCCACGACCACCGACGGCACGGTGCCGAGCAGCCGCGCGGCTACGCCCGATTCAAATGCGCCGATCTCATTGGACGCGCCAATAAACACCCAATTGACCGCCGCGATGCGCCCCCGCATATGCTCGGGCGAGTTTGCGCGCAAGATCAGATCGCGGATGACCATACTCACACCGTCAAACACGCCGCTGAATAACAATGCCACCAGCGACAACCAAAAATTCACCGACAAGCCAAACACGATCATCGTCACGCCAAATGCCGCTACGCAACCAAACAACCAACGTCCGGCATTGCGCGTGATGGGTCGGCGCGAATTTGCCAGCATGATGAGCAACGCGCCTACCGATGGCGCAGTCCGCAGCACACCCAGACCCGTCGGACCCACATGCAAGATGTCACTGGCAAATACAGGCAGCAGCGCCACCGCGCCGCCAAATAACACCGCAAACAGATCGAGCGCCATCGAAGCCAACAGATATTGATTGTGCAGCACATAGCGCACGCCTTGTTTGAGGCTTTCGATCACGCCTTCATCTTCGTGCGGTTGTGGGGGAATGGGTTTTGGCGCGATCAAAAACATCAGCGAAGTAGCGATCAGCGACAATACCGCCAAAATCACATACGTCGTGGACACGCCAAACGCCGCAATCAAAATTCCACCCAGCGCCGGACCCGCGATAAAGCCCGCCTGTGATGTGGCGCTGCCAAGTGACGCACCTTGTGCCGCAAAGCGCGGCGGAATCACCTGCACAACAAACGACGAGATGGCGGGACGATAAAACCCGCTGGCGATGCCATTCAAAAAAACAGCAATCAATATCGCCATCAGACCAAACTGCGTGGGCTGTGCCGCAAACAGAGCCAACGCGCCAAAAAACACGATCAGCAAAAGATCGCACACGATGGCGATGGTGCGACGATCACCGCGATCCGCCACGTGCCCGCCAAACAACGCAAAGCCAATGCTTGGAATCGCTTCGACCAGACCCAACCAACCCAGCGAAAGTGGATCGCGTGTCAGCGCATACACCTGATAGCTCAACACAGTAAATGCTGCGCCTGCCACCAGTGTCGCCAGCGCGCGCGACGCAAATAACGCACGCACTTCAGGCAACGCCAAAACGCCATTCTCAAAAATACGCAAAGACATAAAGGGAGCAACTTTAATCTAAAGTTTTCGGTTTTCGGTCGTCGGTTTTCCGACAACCGAAAATCAATAACCGACAACCAACGACCATTTATCATCTACCCCCTTATGAGTTCTTCGACGGGTGCGTTGCCGCGCGGTTTTGGCGGATACGTGCAATTGCTCAAACAAAACCGTGACGTGCGCAACGTATGGATTGCGCAAGTAATTTCGCAGATGGGCGACTGGTTCAACAGCGTGGCGGTGCTGGGTCTGATCAATCGCCTCACGCCCGATCCGATGATGCCGGTGCTGGTGACTGTGTTTACGGTGTTGCCTTCTGCGCTGGCGGGCTTGACCATCAGCGGCTTTATCGCTGATCGCATTGATCGCAAAAAGCTCGCCATCAGCATGGATCTGGTGCGCGCATTGTTCGCGTTGCTACCGCTGCTGGTTCATTCTCAAGACACACTGTGGATCGCCTACGCCTCGATCATCGCTATGTCGTTGGGCGAATCGCTCTTTGGTCCGTCTATCGCCGCAGCGCAACCCAACCTGTGCCGCCCCAACGAACTCGCCACCGCCAATGCGCTGCAGCAATCCACATGGGCGAGCATGTCGCTGTTTGGCGCATATATCGGCGGTTTGATCACGTTGTATTTTGGTCCGCAGGTTGCGTTTGTGCTAAATGGCATTTCATTTGTGGGCTCGGCGTATTTCTTGGCGCGTGTCGTTGGTTCATTCGGGCAGGGCGACCGCACACGCAGCGCGTCGCTCTCATCGCTGACTGAGGGCTTTAGATGGCTCCAACAGCACCCACGCGTATTTGCTATTTCGGTCGTCAAGCCAATCTGGGCGATCACGTTTGGCGCGGTCGGGTTGTTTAGCGTATACGCCTATCAGGTTTATGGCATGGGCGACGCTGGCACGAGCTGGCTCTACGCCGCGCGTGGCATCGGCTCAGTTGCAGGTCCATTGTTAGTGCAATCATATTTCCCGCCGCACTCGCCGCGCGACTTTAGCCGCATCTTGATCGTAGCGCTCGTGCTTGGCATCATCGGCTACACAGTGTGGGCGATTAGCCCGTTGCCGTTGATCGGCATGCTTGGCATCTTGATCGCGCATCTTGGTGGCGGTTGCAACTGGACGTATAGCCGCATGGTCGTGCAGCGCGAGTCGCCCGATCATTTGCGTGGGCGCATCTTGTCACTCGACACGGTTGGCTTCTCGTTTGCGGCGGGCGTATTTTCATTTTTAATTGGTCTCGTCGCGCGCAACAGCACGCCGATGTATGGCGCGCTCAGCGGTGTCGTGGTCAGCGCCGTGTTGGGGGTCATTTGGATCGCCTATCTCATGCGCACAATCATGCGTGACGACAAGCTCAGCACACAGGCTACGGGGTAGGGGTTTGAGATTTGCACACTTGGCAGGCTACGCTTTGTTCATAATGCCATACAAAATTAAATAAATCAGATAAACTATAAGCTGCCTGGCATCAGACAGTCATATAGGTGTCTGAATGTCAATGCACATCAAAAGGAAAAACATGAAAAAATTACGCATCGTATCAAGCACGGCGGCGCTTGCCATTCTCTTGGCAGCCTGTGCGTCGCCCACACCCGCGCCTGCGCCAAAGCCGACAGAGGCACCAAAGCCAGCGGCGCCTGCTGCGCCCGCAGCTACAGCAGCACCCGCGCAGCCTACCGCTGCGCCAAAGCCAACGGAGGCGCCAAAACCAGTTACCAATGTAAATAACATCGGCAAAAAACTACCGGATGATGCAGCACCCAGTGAGCAACAAGTGCTTGTGTTTGCAGGCGATAGCCAACCCGGTTCACGTTTTATGGATTTGATGGCGAGCGTATATAACCGCAGCGGCGGACCCGACATGTTCTCGACATCACTCGTGCGCCTCGACAAAGATTTTAATGTCATCCCGGGATCGGCAAAGAGCTGGTCGGCATCTGCCGATGGCAAGACGTGGACGTTTAAGCTGCGCGAAGATTTGAATTGGTCGGATGGCACACCATTGACCGCTGACGACTTTGTGGCGAGCTTCCGACACATTGTCAAAAAAGAAACGGCATACGACTTCAACTGGTATTTTGACGAAGCCACCATCAAGAATTTCTCAGAAGCGCAAGAGGGCAAAGCTAAGCCTGAGGAAATCGGCGTGCGCGCTGGCGCAAATCCAAAAGAGTTGGTGTTTGAGACCAACAAGTCCATTCCATATTTGCCTATGTTGATGCTGTATGCCATTCCGATGCAAAAAGCCGCGCTCGAAAAGTATGGTCCCACCTACAACTCAGATCCAAAGACATCCGTGTCGTGCGGCGCGTTTGTGTTGGAGTCTTGGGCGGAGAATCGTACCGTCGCCGTGGCAAACAAAAACTTGCCCGATGACCTCAAGCCCTATTTGAATAAGATTATCTGGGTGTCACCCAAAGACTACGTGGCTGCCTATCAAGCAGGCGAGGTTGATCGCGCCGTCGCCGGCAACGCCGCCGCTGTAAAGGTCATTGTCAATACACCCGCGCTGGCAAAGGACGCCTCGCAAGATGTGGCGGACTTCCGCGTGCATTATTTCTTCTTCGACAACAGCAAGCCGCCTTTCAACAACATGAAGATACGTCAGGCATTTGCACACTTGTTTGATCGTGAGACGATCATGAAGAAGATTTTGCCGCCGCCCGTGGCGCTGCCATCGTATTCGTACTTGGCCACTGGTTTCCCAAGCGCCAACCAAGAAGCCTTGAAGCCGTTGCAAATGTATAGCCCCGACATGGCAAAGAAACTGTATGCCGAATCGGGTGTGAAGATCACCGACAAGCTCACCTTGCAAGTGCGCGTTGGCAATGTCGTCGAAGAAGCGCTCGTCGCGATGGCGCAGGTCTACGCCGAAGAGATCAAGTCACAGCTTGGCGTGGATGTCGAGGTCAAGCGCGTAGATCAAAAAGTCTTTACTGCGGATATGAATGCCAAGCCGACCAAGATTCAATTTGGCTTTATCTCCTACGGCATGGACTTTTTGGATCCGTCCAACATGCTCAGCGTGTTTAAGACCGATGGTCGCCACAACTGGAATAACGCAAAATTCATGGACTTGATCACCAAAGCCGGTCCCGAGACCGATCCAGTCAAACGCGATCAGATGTTCAAAGATGCCGAAAAGTTGTTGGTCGAAGAAGCCGCAGGCGTGTTTGCGTTTCAGCAATTTGACGTTGTGCTGTGGCGCCAATACATCAGCGGCGTCACTTTTAAGCCCGGCAAGGTCAATACCGCACGCGGCATTGGCTTCCCAAGCTTCACTGGTTTCAGCCCAAGTATGGCGGATACATATGTGACCAAAGATGTTTTGACCATGCGTCCCAACATTCCAAAATAACTCTGCGCGGCAAAAATCCGCTGATCAAACACACTTAAATTTATTGAAGTTCCAAGTAAACGTTTTGTTTACTTGGAACTTCAACTTAAACTCATCTTACTATGCTGCGCTATTTCGTTATTCGCATTGCAGGCTTACTCAGTGTCACTCTCATCGTATCGTTTATAGCGTTTGCGATGCTGTACCAGTTGCCAGGCGGCCCATTTGACCAAGAAAAACAGCCGCTCTCGCCCGCAGCGATGGATGCCATCAAGAAAAAATACAATCTCGACAAACCGTTTTACGTGGTGTGGGCGAGCTGGGTGGCGAATGCAGCGCGCGGCGATTTTGGAACCTCATTTCAAGCCGAAAATAAATCCATTGTCGAGTTGTTTCGTGAGCATTGGGGCGTCAGTCTGCAACTTGGTTTGTTGGCGTTGGCATGGAGCATCCCACTTGGCATCTTACTCGGCGTGTTGGCTGCGGTCAATCGTAACAATGGCATAGACTTTTTCTTACGTCTTATAGCGATCGTGAGTACGACGCTGCCCGGATTTACCTTGGCAGTGTTTTTGGTGTATGTCTTTGCTATTTTGTTACATTGGGTGCCGACCAACGGCTGGAAGCCCACTGACGATCCACGCACAATGATCCTGCCCGTGTTTATCTTTGGGTTGGTGCCGTTTGGCTCACTCATGCGCTATGTGCGCAATGGCATCCTCGAAGCGCTCAGCCAAGATTACATCCGCACCGCGCGCGCCAAAGGTCTGCTGCAAAATCGCGTCGTGTTGCATCACGCCTTGCGCAACGTGTTGATCCCCGTCATTACGGTACTCGCGCCCATGATTCCAAACGCGCTCACTGGATCCGCCATTATCGAAAAAATGTTTAGCATCAATGGCATCGGGCGCTATTTCATAGACAGCATCAGCACACGCGACTATCCGCTGGTTTTGGCGACGGCTGTGCTGGTCGCGGTGCTATGGGGAATCTCGTACTTGCTGACGGACTTGTGTTACTCACTGGTTGATCCTCGAGTGCGCGTAGGAGGACGCTAGATGCAGCCACGCTCGACCCGCCAACAAGCTTTGCGCCGATTTAAGAAAAACAAGAGCGGCGTGTTTGGGTTGATTTTGCTGCTGCTCATGACGGGCTTTGCAGCCTACATTACGCTCACACAGCCATTCCCCACCACCAAGGTGCTAGACGCCAGCCTGATGCCACTCGAAGACCCGACGCATTTGCTCGGCACCGATATCGCCGGACGCGACATGGTGCGTCTGCTGGCGTGGGGCACGCGCACGAGTATCGTCATCGCTTTGGCGACGGAAGTATTTGTGATGATCGTGTCATTGCTGTTTGGGTTTTTGTCAGGTTGGTTTGGCGGCGTGGTTGATTTTGTAATCACGCGCGTGATCGAGGTATTTGTTTCGATCCCGCCATTGCTCTTTCAGCCCTTGTTTATTATTCTGATGGGCGCGACGATTCCCAACCTTGTATTGGCGATTGGCGCGCTGAGTTGGACTGAGCCCACGCGTCTCGTACGCGCGCAGACATTGCAGTTTCGTGACCGCGAGTTTATCAATGCATCCCGCGCGCTCGGCGTTGATATGCCGCGTATCGCCGTGCGTCATGTGTTGCCAAACATTCTCAATCCATTCATCATCGCTGTGACAATGAATATCCCCGCCATCATTTTGGCCGAGTCCACGCTCAGCTTTCTTGGCTATGGTTTGACCGAGGGCAACCCATCGCTTGGCAAGATGATCGGCGTGTCGTATCAATACATCCAAGCGTATTGGCACATGGCGTTGTTGCCGACGGCGTGTTTGTCCTTGCTCATGCTGGGCGTGTCATTGTTTGGCGATGGTCTGCGAGATGCCATAGATACGCAATCGTAATTTTCGTTTTGCATAAAATCTCATGTGCGCAAACGTGTATCTGCGCACATGAGAATGAAAATTCGACCGATTTATGCTCTGATACGGCGAATGGCGCTCGCAGTCAGCGCGATAGCGCTCGTGGCGTGTAGCGTCTCACCGGCGCAGAGCCCATTTGCCACACCTGCACCACTCAGTGTGCCGACGCCTATCAGTGCGCAACGCCGTGACGCGATCAACGCATTTGTGCGCCAGATCACTGATATCAAACGCAGCGAGATCGAGCCGCAAAAGACGTTGCCATCGGGCGCGTGGGGCGTAGCTATTTTTGGCGATTCGATTGTCGAGACCGCCAAGAGCCAACGTGGCCCGCATATGGGTGTGCTGCTCGCCGAACAACTATGTATCACACGCTCCGTGACACCCGTTGGCGACAACCTCGTAACGTTGATGCTCAACGACGGCAGCCAGAAACAAACGCGCGACTTTACAAATGCAGGGCAGCCACCCACAATCTACGCCGAATATCTCAAAAGCGTGCAAGCTACGGGCTACAAATTAC
>CAZVQE010000099.1:0-8037 GCA_964628875.1 uncultured Anaerolineae bacterium | reverse complement strand
TGAAGGCTCAGCCGCTGGCATTAAAAAGGTTTTCTTTTTCTTGTGTAAAAAGTTTGATAAACCATTCGGGCAACTCCTCAGGAAATGCTGCGCTGTGATTTTTGTTGTTGCATTCTGTCGCAAGGTGCAACACATTTGTTGGATAGGCTTTGTCGCGCGTCAACCAGTTGGAAATGTTTTTGCCAAAGCCGCTGCCAACTTTGGATGTGTCGCGGCGCTTGTCGGTCTCTGACAAATTACGCAGGCGCGACTTTGACCAGTCGCCCATTGGCACCATCACCTCATCTTGATACATGTTGAAGTGGCGGTCTTTGTTAAATTGCAACAGACGCTCCCACGCATCTCTAAAACGATTGGGCCATTTACCCGGATACGAATTTTTTTTGTGCCAGATAAACTCTTCTGTCCACAGCCAGCCTTGTTGGCGCATGGCTAAGATCAGCTCCATCACGTATGTGCTGCGTTCACCCTCGACTACTTTTTCTTTGATGTTGAGAATAAATGTCCCAGTCGGCTTGAGCACGCGCAATAGTTGTTCGGCAATGGGCAAAAACCACTCGACGTAATCATCATGATGAATACCGCCATAAGTGTTTTTGCGTTGATCTGCATACGGCGGCGAGGTCACAATCAAATCCACTGAATCATCTGCAAGTGATTTGAGTTGTTCCTTGCTATCGCCAAACATGACATGCGTTGTAACTGACATCTCTTACTCCGTCTTGTCCGGCTGCATTTTGACTTTCTCTTCGGGGTCCAGCAATGCTGGCACCGTTGCACCGCGCCGCGCGAGCCACGCCAGACCGATCCCGATTACATACAGCACCAACAGCGGCGACATCACCAGCAGCATGTTGAATGGGTCGGGCGTCGGAGTGACAAATGCGGCAATGATCGCAATCCCGACGACAGCGTAGCGCCAGCCCTTAGTCAGCACACGCGCATTGACGACATTCAGCTTTGCCAGCAAAAACACGATAATCGGCAACTCAAACACCACACCCATCCAAAATAGCACGCCCATCACAAACGGAATGTATTCGTCGGGCTTAATCTGATATTGAAATACAGACGGCAATATGCCCGTCAAAAATCCGAGCGCCGAAGGGATAAACAAATACCACGCAAACGCCGCGCCGACGACAAACATGATCAGCGCAACAGGCAACCCAAATTGCAACCAACGTCGCTCCTTGGGCAGCAAGCCCGGCAGGATAAACGCAATGATTTGATACAGCACCACCGGCAGCGCGAGCGCCATTCCAACCGTCATCGAGATCGTAAACACATTGGTCAGGCTCTCGGTCGGGCTGGTCACCAGCAGGCGGCACTCATTGAGCGGCTTGCCATTGCACAGCGGCGTCAAAATAAAGCTAAGAATCTGCTCCGTAAACGCAAACGTGATACCTGTGCCAACTGCCACCGCAATCGCCGCCTTAAACAACCGATCTCGCAGCTCGCGCAAGTGATCAAGCAGCGACATCTCGGTCTCATCATCCAAAAGGTTCGGTGTTGGTTCGGTCATGCTCATGGGCTCACCCATGGATTATCCGTATCGAGTTGAGGCGAGGCTGAGCGTGGCGCCGCGATCCACGGATTATCTGTGTCGAGCCGTATGTCGGTGCTTTCGGTGAATGGCGCTGTGACGGGCGGCGCATTTGTCGCTGCAGGTGAAGTTATTGTGGGCACATCATTTGCCGCGAGGTCTTCGGCGGCGGTTGTGTTTGGCAGCATCGCGCGTAGATCAACTGCCCCGCGAATGTCATCCAAATCTTGACGCACCTCTTTGGCGACTTGACGAATCTCTTTGATCTCTTCTTCGACCGGCTCTAGCTCGCGGCGCACCTGCTCAGCCAGCGCCAGATACATATCGCGCATCTTGCGGATGCCGCTGCCAAATTGGCGAAACAAAGTCGGCAACCGCTCTGGTCCAAACACCAGCAACGTGATGATGGCAACCAATAAAATTTCGAGCGGGCCAAAATTGAGAAAAGTTCCCATTCACAAATAATCACGGCTTGTCGCCGCTGTGGCTGACGACAGCGCCCAGCACGCCATTGATAAATCGCGGCGAACCCTCACCGCCATAAATTTTTGCTATCTCAATTGCTTCGTTGATCACGACTTTATGCGGCACTTTTGTGCTATTGAGCTCGACCAACGCGATACGCATCAGATTGCGATCCACCGCCGACACCGTCGAAAAATCGAATCGCGGCGCATGCTTTGCCAGCAGCGCATCAAATTCCGCTTTTTGCGTCGCCACGCCACTGATTAATTCTGACGCATACGCGCGCATCTCATCAGTGTCCCCATCAATAATCTGCGTGTCAAACGCATCGCTCTCTGAGGGCGCCACATACTGCTGAGTCTCTATCTTTGCAGTTGAGGGCGCATGCTCACTCTTGCGCGCGTCCAGCTCGCGCAGTCGGCGCGCCAAAATCTCGCCCGGCAAATGCGTCGAGGTATCTGCCTCATACAGCACTTGTAACGCAAGCACACGCGCGGCGCGACGAGCCAAAGGTGACTTCACGATAGCGCGCGCACGTCTTCGACGGTGACATCTACCGATGCAATACGCACATTGGCAATCTCATCTACAGCCTCGCGGATGCGCGTCTTGAGAGAGTCGCTAAGCTCAAGTATTGACACTCCTGTTGCCGCCACCAGATGCAAGGCAACATGAGCATGTTCGCCATCCATCTTGACATCCACGCCGCGAAACTTGCTGCGCGACCAACTAGATTCTTGATCTACCAACGACACAACGCCGGGAGTAGCCAACGTCGTGATGCGCACAACATCGCGCACAACATCCGGAGAAATCGTTACTATGCTCATTTCAAAAACTCCTTATTGCATGACGATGCCGCCATCTACGGACAGCACCGCGCCTGTGATAAATGCCGCTTCATCGCTTGCCAAAAATGATACTGCGTATGCGATCTCCTCGGGCTTGCCAAAACGTCCGAGCGGCGTCGCCTTGATCATGCCTTGTTTGAGTTCCTCTGGCAGCACATTTGTTAGATCGGTTGGAATATAACCCGGCGCTATAGCGTTCACTGTGATATTACGCGCGCCGAGCTCCTTTGCCAATGACTTGGTCAGACCGATCACACCGGCTTTAGCAGCGGCGTAGTTTGATTGACCCGCTTGACCCGACAGCCCGACGACGGAGGTGATATTGATAATGCGTCCGCCACGCGCGCGCATCATCGGCTTCGTCGCGGCTTTGCTGCAATTAAACACGCTCTTGAGATCGGTTGTCATGATGTGATCCCAATCTTCCTCTTTCATCATCATAATCAGATTGTCGCGCGTCGTGCCAGCGTTGTTGACTAGGATGTCAATCTTGCCAAAGGTGTCGGTTGCGGCTTTGATGAGCGCGCTGGCTTCGTCCATCTTGCTCACGTCCGCTTTGACAGCAATGGCTTTTGCGCCTGCCTGCGTGATCGCGTCCACCACTTCTTGCGCGGCAGCCGCGCTGCTGTTGTAATTCACCACGACGCTCGCGCCGCGCGAAGCCAGATCAATCGCTATCGCTCGACCGATGCCGCGCGATGCGCCTGTCACAACTGCCACTTTATCTTTTAGATTCATTCGATGTCTCCCAGCTCAAATCAATTTATCCAACCTGCATCAGCGTCGCGCCTTCGACGGTGCGCTTGATCAAATTCGACAATACATCTTTGGGCCCTAATTCTACAAACTGTGTCACACCCTGTGCGTGCATCCACTGTACGCTCTCCGTCCAACGCACGGGCGAGGTGAGCTGCGCACATAGCTCAGCGCGCACGTCGTCCGGATGCGTGATCGGTTGCACGGTTGTGTTGGCGACGACGGGCGTGCGTGCGACGCGCATCGGCGTGCGCTCGACCCATTGCCTAAACTCATCTGCCATGCTCGCCATCAACGGCGAATGTGACGCAATGCTGACCTTTAGCTCAATCACACGCTTGATGCCGCGCGCCTTTGCAATCGCGCTTGCCTCAGCCACGCCCTCCTTGGTGCCGCTAATCACGATCTGACCCGGGCAATTGTCGTTGGCAGGCACGACGCCCAGCCCGCCAACCTTTGCGCTGGCTTCGGCGCAGATCTCGCGTACGGCGCTCATGTCGCTGCCCATTACGGCTGCCATGCTGCCCGCCAAACGTACGCCCGCCTGCTTCATCAGTCTTCCACGTTCGCGCACCAACCGCAAGCCATCCTCAAACTCAAACACGCCCGCCGCGCACAACGCGCTAAATTCGCCCAAGCTGTGACCCGCAAGAAAAGCGGGCTGTGGCAGCTCGCCCGACATCTCAGTCATGGCGTATGCAGCCACGCTGTGCGTGTAAATGGCAGACTGTGTGTTGTAGGTGTCGCCCAGATCGCTCTCAGGTCCCTCAAAGCACAATTGCTTGAGCGAAAATCCAAGCGTCTCGTCGGCGCGATCAAAATGCCCGCGGAAGATTGGGCGAATGCGCGCCAGCTCAGCGCCCATTCCAACAAACTGCGAACCCTGCCCGGGAAAAACAAATGCCAATGTCATCGTGTCTTTTGTATTGTGCCGATATAAAGACAAAAAGACAAGGCACGAGGATATCCTCAGCTCCTTGTCTCCTTATCGTCGGGTGAATGGCGCTCTATGCGCGCTTACTCTTTGGCTTCGTCGGGTTTGGCAACGCGCACGACCTCGCGCCCGTTGTAATGACCGCACGATGGGCAAACAGTGTGCGGCAATTTCTTTTCACCACAGTTGCTGCAAGTCACCAGTTGCACCGGCTTTAGCGCGTCATGCGCGCGGCGGCGGTGTGTGCGCCCGACAGAAAATTTTCGCTTTGGTAGCGGACCCATAATTGAACTCTCCTGAACAAAATACGCGCTTGATCACGCGCATGATTCCAAAAATTTAAGCGGGCAATTTTAACACGAGGCGTATTTTGACTATGTCAAATCAAAACCTTGCTCACGCAGCACGTCGCGCAGGTGCACGCGCGCGGCTTTTGAGACGCGCCGCGCCGAATGCTCAACCCAACCGTAGTCTTCCATTTCGCCGACGCGATTTGGCACTGCAACTTGGCGACCCTCGTAGATACCCGTGGCGATCATGGCGCGGTCATACTCTTGCAGGGCGGCGTCTTGATCTTGCGCGCTGTAGCGCTCCCAATGCAAGACAGCATTGAGCGGCAAGCGCGGGCGGAGCATAGCTTCATTTGCCGCAAAGCCAAGCGTCATACCAACTAATGGAAACATCAATCGCGGCAGTCCGAGCAGCCGAATGACCTCGCGTGGATTGCTGCGGATGCCGCCGATGTAGCACGTGCCCAAGCCAAGCGACTCTGCCGCTACGACTGCATTTTGCGCTGCCAGCGCGGCATCTACTGCGGCGATCAAAAAATTTTCGACGTAGCGCGTTTCTTGTCGGTGACCGCGCAATTCGCAGGCACGATCGAGGCGGCTCAGATCGGCGCACCAAGCCATAAACACAGGCGCTTGCTCAATATGCTCTTGGTCGCCGCACCAGTGCGCCAGTGACTTGCGCGATTCTGCATCGGTGACGACCACACAGGCATATGCTTGCAAATTGGACGACGAGGCGGCGCGTTGGGCGGCGGCGACGATGGCTTCAATGTGTTCACGTGGCACGGCTGCACTAGAGTAATGTCGCACGCTGGCGTGGCGCGCGAGGCGCTCGATGGTGGGATTTGTGGGACGCATAACTTTTCAAATTGTATTCATACACTTTGCACTAAAATGGAGCGCAGTACTATTTTCAAGGAGAAGATTATCAATGAAATGGCAAGATTTACGCCAAAGTGACAACGTTGAAGATGCACGCGCTGCTGGCGGTGGCGGTGGCATGGTTGTCGGCGGCATTGGACTCGGCACAATCATCATTGCGTTGCTCGCCAGTTTGATTTTTGGAATTGATCCGATGTCAATCATCGGCGGCATGTCGAGCATGGACTCTGGCGGCTCGTCACAACAGCAAGTGCCCGTTGGCACGCCAGCGAGCGACCGCGATGTGCAATTTGTGCGCTCGGTGCTGGGCGACACCGAAGATGTGTGGACGTCGGTTTTTCGCAAGCAGCTCAATGCGCAATACACGCCGCCCAAGTTGGTGTTGTTTGATGGCGGGGTGAATTCGGCGTGCGGCTATGCACAAACTGCGATGGGACCGTTTTATTGCCCGCGCGATCAAAAGGTGTATCTCGATATGTCGTTCTTTCAAAACATACAGGCGACGGCTGGCGCCAATGCTGACTTTGCGCGCGCGTATGCCATTGCACACGAGGTCGGGCATCACATCCAAAATGTGACGGGCATCATGGACAAAGTCAATGCGGCGCGTGAGCGCAGCGACGAGGTGACCAGCAATGCGCTCTCGGTGCGGCTCGAATTGCAAGCGGATTGCTTTGCGGGTGTGTGGGGCGCGGCGACAGCGCAACGCGGATTGATTGACAATCAAGATTTGACGGTGGCGCTCAACACCGCCTCGCAGATCGGCGATGACTATCTGCAACGCCGCGCGCAGGGGCGCATCGTGCCGGATGCATTTACGCATGGCACATCGGATCAGCGCGTGCGTTGGTTTAAGGTGGGTCTGCAGAGCGGCGATATCCGCCAATGCGACACTATCAACGCGCGGTCACTGTAGCTGAGCGCGGATTGTCATTCCGAAAACCGTAGGTGGAGGAATCCCTGCGGTCGGAATGACACTGATCATTTTCAATTTGTAAAGAGGAGCGATAAAATTAGATCGCTCCTCTTTTTTTATTTGGAGCGCTTTGTGAAATCAGTGAATGCGTGAGTTGTCATTGTGAGTGGAACGCAGAATCTCTGATGTGTATGGTGACGCGCTAGAGATTCTTCGTCACACAGCGCTGCTGTGTTCCTCAGAATGACAAACTTACTCTTGTTGCAAATCAATTTTTTAAATCATAAAAAAACTATGGCAAGCCAAAATCAATTCCAGTGGGGCGACCCGTTTTTGCTCAACGATCAACTCAGCGGCGAGGAGCGCATGGTGCGCGATGCCGCGCGGCAATATTGCCAAGACAAACTGATGCCGCGCGTGCTCGAAGCCAACCGCCACGAGACGTTTGACCGCGACATCTTTAATGAGATGGGCGAGATGGGCTTTTTGGGGAGCACATTGCCTGAGGAATATGGCTGTGCCGCGCTGAATCATGTGTGCTATGGCTTGGTCGCGCGTGAAGTGGAGCGCGTGGACAGCGGCTATCGCAGCATGATGAGCGTGCAGTCGTCGCTCGTGATGTATCCCATTTACAGCTATGGCAGCGAGGCGCAACGCAAAAAATATCTGCCACGTCTGGCGAGCGGCGAGATCGTCGGGTGCTTTGGATTGACCGAACCGAACCACGGCAGTGACCCGGGCAGTATGGAGACGCGCGCGACCAAGACGCGCGATGGCTGGGTGCTGCACGGCAACAAAATGTGGATCACAAACTCACCCGTCGCGGATGTGTTTGTGGTGTGGGCAAAAACGTATGGCGGAAGCGATCAGGATGGCACCATTCGCGGCTTCATTCTCGAAAAAGGAATGAAGGGGCTGAGCGCGCCAAAGACGGAGGGAAAGTTTAGCCTGCGAGCAAGCATCACCGGCGAGATCGTGATGGACGAGGTGGCGGCGCCGGATGACAGTCTGATGCCAAACGTGGCGGGGCTGAAGGGACCCTTTGGCTGTCTCAATAAGGCGCGTTATGGCATCGCGTGGGGCGCACTCGGCGCGGCGGAGTTTTGTTGGCACGCGGCGCGCCAATACACGCTCGACCGTAAGCAATTTGGGCGACCTTTGGCGGCGAATCAACTCATTCAACTCAAGCTCAGCAACATGCTGACCGAGATCACGCTGGGGCTACAGGGCGCGCTGCGCGTCGGGCGGCTGATGGACGAAGGCAAAGCCGCGCCCGAGATGGTCTCGATCATCAAACGCAACTCGTGCGGCAAGGCGCTCGACATCGCGCGGGTGGCGCGTGACATGCACGGCGGCAATGGCATCAGCGATGAGTTTCATGTCATCCGCCATGTGAT
>CAZVQE010000098.1:0-8083 GCA_964628875.1 uncultured Anaerolineae bacterium | reverse complement strand
TCGCCGCCTGCATGAATGGCATCAAAGGCGCGGTCAATACGCTCAATTCACATCGCCGCCGCACTGATGCGCTGCACGATGCGATTGACCAAGCTCGCATTGATCGCGCCACGCTCAACGCCATGATCGGCGCGATGCAAGATTCGTTTCCGACCTTTCGCAAATATCTGCGCAAAAAAGCGCAACGACTCGGACACAACGGCGGATTGCCGTGGTGGGATCTATTTGCGCCCATCGGTCACAACGAGCGCACCTACACATGGGGCGAGGCGCGCGAGTTTGTGCTGCAAAATTTTGGCAAGTTCAGCGGGCGATTGGCATCCTTTGCGCAGCGCGCCTTTGATGAGAATTGGATTGACGCCGAGCAACGCGCGGGCAAACGCGCCGGCGCTTTTTGCATGGGCGTGCCGCTCGTGGATGAATCGCGCATTTTGTGTAATTACGATGGCTCACTCGATCAGGTCTCGACCATCGCGCATGAGTTAGGTCACGCCTTTCACAATGAGTGCCAAGTTGGCAAACAACCTTTGCAAGTCATTACACCGATGACGCTGGCTGAGACGGCTTCGATTTTTTGCGAGACCATCATCGTAGATGCGGCGCTGGCGCAGGCGCAATCACGCGAGGAGGAGCTATCCATCCTCGAGACAGACTTGATTGGCAAGACGCAGGTGATCGTAGATATCACCTCGCGCTATCTGTTTGAGCAAGAGGTGTTTAAGCGGCGCGCGACCGCAGAGCTATCTGCCGACGAACTCAGCGCGCTCATGCTCGATTCACAAAAACAGACCTATGGCGACGGGCTCGACGCGCGCTATCTGCACAAATACATGTGGACGTGGAAGCCGCATTATTACAGCGCGGGGCTGTCGTTTTACAACTTTCCGTATGCGTTTGGCTTGTTGTTTGCGACTGGCTTGTATGCGATTTATCAGAAGCAGGGCTCAGCGTTTGTCAAGGACTATGAGCATTTGTTGGCATCCACGGGCGAGGCAGACGCCGCTGATCTCGCGGCGCGCTTTGGCATCAACATCCGCAAAAAGGCATTTTGGAAAGCCAGCCTCGACCTGATCGGCAAACGCATCGAGCGCTATTGTGAGTTGTAGCTGATTTAACGGATCAAAGTCACATCGTCATTCCGAACAGCGCACAGGGTGCGCAAGCGAGGAATCCCTGAAACGTAAATCTTTAGAGATTCCTCCCTGCGGTCGGAATGACAGAATGAAGAAACAAAAAAGGAGTTCACAATTTGTGAACTCCTTTTTTGTTTGCGGATCAAAAAGGCTAAATTACTTTGAGCCTTTTGCCATTGTGCGCAAGTGGCTGGCGATGACCATCACGGTCTGCATCTTGCCGTCAATCATCATGCGGCGGCGCTGCAGGTTCGCATTCCACGTGCGCTTCGACGCATTGAGCGCGTGGCTGCGTGACTGCCCAAACTGCTTGCGCTTGCCTGTAAAATAACACTTAGCCATATATTTACCTCAAAACAACTTAATTCAAACGAAAGGCAATTTTATCATGGATCAACACCAGATACCCGGATCACTCACCATTCAGCCGCAAGCCATTTTTTCGATGGCGCTCAACGCAGCGCTAAAAACCTACGGCGTCGTTGGCATCGCCTCGCGCTTTACGGGCTACGACACGACAGTGCGTGACCCTCATCGCGGGCTGGAGGTCAAATTGAACCTAGGCGAAGACGGCAAGACACACGCGAAAGTAGATATCCACATTATTGCCGACTATGGTGTGCGCCTGCCTGCCGTGATTAGCAGCCTACAACATCAAATCGCGTATGCCATCGAACACGGCGCTGGATACGTGGTGGATTCGGTTGACGTGCATATTGACTCAATGAAAATTACCCAAGAGGACAATCAATGAACGGTCTCCGCTTTAAAGAGTTGATCCAAGCAGGCTATCTGTGGCTCAAAAGCCAAGAACAAGCCGTCAATGCCTTTAACGTATATCCCGTGCCAGATGGCGACACTGGCACCAATATGCGCCACACGATCGAAGCTGCATGGAAAGCCATTGCCAACAGCGAAGATACCAGCGTCGGCGCAGTTGCTAAGGCTGTGGCGAATGGCGCGTTGCGCGGATCACGCGGCAACAGCGGCATTATCTTGTCGCAGTTGCTACGCGGCTTTGCGCGCTCACTAGATGGCAAAGATGAAGCCATGACCGTTGATCTGGCGCAGGCTTTTCGTGAGGCGGCAAATACTGCATACGGCGGCGTGAAAAATCCTGTCGAAGGCACCATTCTCACAGTCGCGCGCGAGACGGCGGACGCGGCTGAGCAAGCCGCAAAAGAGGATTTGTCACTCTTTCAAATGTTAGACCGCGTCACAGATGCTGCACATGAGTCGGTTCAACGCACACCGACACTGCTCAAAATTCTAAAAGAAGCAGGCGTGGTGGATTCGGGCGGCTACGGCTTCTATGCAATTTTGGATGGCATGCGCCGCTACTTGCGCGGTGATCGCATTGACGCCCCGCCCGCTGAGGTCGAGATTGCCAAAGCGGCGACCGGCGAAGCTGCAACCGAAGAAAGCGGCTATGGCTATGACGTGCAATATTTGATCCATGCATTGCCGGGCACCACGCTCAACGTGGATGAAGTGCGCATCGCCATCGAAAATATGGGGGACTGTCCGTTGGTGCTGGGTGACGAGCAAATTATCAAAGTGCATGTGCATGTGCCAGACCCGGGCGTGCCGATCAGCTATGGCGTTAAATTGGGCTCGCTGCGTGACGTCGTCGTCGAGGACATGCAAGCGCAGAGTGAGGTGTTTTTGCCCGGCGAAACCAAGAAAGCCACCGAACCAGAACATCAAGAGGAAGTAGAAACAGGCATCGTGGCTGTCGCTGCGGGCGATGGTTTATTGAAGTTGTTTAAGGAGCTCGGCGCGCGAGCCATCGTCGAGGGCGGACAAACGATGAATCCAAGCGTCGAGGATCTGCTCAATGCCATTCAACGCGCAAAGGCACGCAACGTCATCGTGCTGCCCAACAACGGCAACATTGTGATGACCGCACAACAAGCCGCGCAGATCAGCGAAATCCCCGCGCATGTTGTGACCACCAAAACGCTGCCCCAAGGCATCGGCGCGCTCATGGCATTTAACTTTGAGCAAGACACACATGCCAATGTGGATTCGATGGCTGCAGCAAGCAAGCGCATCACAACCGGCGAGATCACCATCTCGACGCGTGACGTCACCATTAATAACGTCAGCGTCAAAAATGGTCAAATCATCGGCTTGATAGATGACAAGCTATCAAACGCTGGCGAGGATGTGGCGCAGGTGTTGCTCGATCTGCTCAAGATCGCCGGCACGGACGGACGTGAAGTAATCTCGCTCTACTACGGAAACAACCAGAGCGAGGCACAAGCAAACGCGGTTGCCGATCAAGTACGCGAGGCGTATCCCGATCAAGCTGTAGATGTGTATTATGGCGGGCAGCCACACTATTATTTTGTTGTTGGCATCGAATAAATAAACATGATTCAAGAGATTCATCAACCCACGACGATTGATGAGGCGGTCGCGCTGCTCAAACGTGACAAGCCGCGCACCATCGTGCTCAACGGTGGCACCTTTGTCAATAGCGATTTGCGTGACACGGCTCAGGCTGTGGTGGACATCAGTCAATTAAACCTGACGCAGATACAACGCAGCAATAACGCGCTCACACTCGGCGCAAGCGTCACGCTGCAACACATTATCGAAAACGCGGCGAGCGCCATTCCACACGACCCGATACAACTGCTCGCGCAAGCCGCGATGGATATGGCGGCCATCAATGTGCGCAATCAAGCCACAATCGGCGGCGCGATCGTCACGTGTGATGCGTCGTCGCCGCTAGTCACTGCATTGCTCGCGTGCGACGCCACATTGACCCTCAACGTTGGTGAATCAAAAACGATGCCGCTCGCAGGCTTTTTGTCATATCGCTCGGCACTGCTCGATCAGGGCGCGCTAATCACATCAGTGCAGATGCCGCTCGTGCGCGAAGACACGCTGCTGCGCTATCACAAAGTGGCGCGCACGTTGCGCGACTATCCAATCGTGTGCGTCGCGGCGCAATATGCGCTGAACAAAGGCATCCTCGGCGCGGTGCGCGTCGCAGTCGGCGGCGCAGCGGATACGCCGATCCGCCTCAACGCGCTCGAGTTTGCCATCGAAAAGAAACCCATTGAGCAACTAGACGCGGCGCTCAAGAGTGTGGTCGAATCGCTCGCGCCGCCATCAAACTATCTCGGTAGCGCCGAGTATCGCCGCGAGATGGCGCGCACGTTGACTAAGCGCTGTTTTGAGAATTAATTTTTTCACCACAAAAACACGAGAGGCGCAAAAGTTTTTTGTGGTTGAATAATTCTGCATGTCAGACTTACTTGCACTCGCCAACGAAAAAATCGCACGTCAAGAGGCGTGCGCATTTTGTACGGTGATTCGGACGAATGGCTCGGTACCACGCCGCGCCGGCAGCAAAATGCTCGTCAGCGAAGATGGCAGCATCCTTGGTGGCACCATCGGTGGCGGCGAAATGGAAAATCGCGCGATTGCGCTGGCGCGCGAAGCCATGAACGATGGCGAGCCGCGCACAATGAGTTATTCGTTAGTTGATCCGACCAGTGGCGACCCGGGTGTGTGCGGTGGCAGCGTTGAGCTGTTTATTGAGCCGTTGCTGACCATGCCAAAGCTCATCGTCATCGGCGCAGGGCATGTCGGGCGTGCGCTGATCGGCGCGGCAAAGCTATGTGGCTTTCATGTCACGTTGATGGATGATCGCGCCGAGCTATGCAACGCACAGGTGTGCGCTGGCGCGGACACGTATCTGGCGGGCGAGATCGCGCCACAGCTCGCCACGCTCAAGCTCAACCCACAAACCTATGTCGCGCTCGTTACGCGCAATTCGCCGATGGATGTGGCGATATTGCCGACGCTGTTGCGGTCGAATGTGGCGTATATCGGCGCGATTGGCAGCAAACGACGTTGGCTCACCACCGTCGAGGCACTCGGCAAGATTGGCATCAGCGCCGATCAACTCAAACGCGTGCATGCGCCCATCGGGCTGGAGATCGAGGCAGAGACGCCTGAGGAGATCGCGGTCAGCATCCTCGCACAGATGATTCAGGTCAGGCGCGAGAGATGAGTGTTGTCATTCTGAGGCGCGCAAGGCGCGACGAAGAATCTCCATCGCGTCAAAATTAGCATCAGAGATTCTTCACTCCGCTTCGCTTCGTTCAGAATGACAAAATACACATCTTGTGTTTATCTTGAGCCGACACTAAAAAATCACCGACCCGCCAACGTATCGAGCATACGCACAACCGCGTCAATTTGCGGCGCGAGATCAGTGTCGCGCAGATTGACTTGTACGGGCACATCTAGCGCAATCGGAACATCCGCGTTAATCGGCACGGTTTGATTAAACGTAATCGGCACCGTCATGCGAATGGGTATCTTGGTGTTGATCGGCACGTCAAATGCAACGGGACCCAGCACGGGCAAAGTCGGATTCACCTGCACGGTCGTGTTGATTGGCACCTCTTGATTGATAGGAATCTCAAGACGTTGATTGATCGGCACAGTGGCGCGGACTGGCACGGTCTGATTGATACGCACGGTCGTCTTGAACGAAGTGCTACTGAGTTGACGCAAAGAATCTGCCGCGCTGCCCGCCACGCGTCGCACGGCGACGAAACCAATTAACAACGCAACACAAATAAACACGTTGAACGCCAATGAAAGCAACGTCAAAAATTTGTGCAGTGATGAACTCATTCGAGATATCTCCCAACCAATGCTTGCGTGCGTGATCGCGCCTCAGGCGTGATACGGTCTTTGGCGGTCATCACCGCGTATTGCATACATCCTGCTGTCTCATGCGGCAGGGTCGGCACGATATTGGCGATGCGGGTAATGGCGCGCTGAGCGAGCGACAGATTTGCGTGCAATCGCTCAATCACCATTTGCACGGTGACTGGTTCTTCTTCTTCGTGCCAGCAATCGTAGTCGGTCACGTGCGACATGATCGCAAAATCCATCTCAGCCTCGCGCGCGAGCGTCGCCTCAGGCGAGGCGGTCATGCCAATGATGTCACAATTCATCGCACGAAACATGTGACTCTCGGCTTTGGTGCTAAAGCGCGGTCCCTCGATCGTCACCAATGTCCCGCCGCGATGTGCGGTGCCGCCCTCCGCCTGCACTGCATCGGCGAGCGCTGCGCTGAGTGACGCGCTAAATGGCGCCGCAAATGACACATGCCCGACGATGCCATTATCAAAAAAAGATGCGGCACGTTTGCCCTTGGTGAAATCAATCAACTGATCGGGAACAACGATGTCACAGGGTTTGTAATTGATGCGCAGGCTACCGCAGGCGCTGACGCTGATGACGTGGCGCGCGCCGAGTGAGCGCAGCGCATAGATATTTGCACGATACGGCACCTCGCTCGGTGTAAAGCGATGTCCGCGTCCGTGACGCGGCAAAAACGCCACGCGCTGTCCACTCAGCGTGCCAACGACGATTACATCCGACGGATCGCCAAACGGGGTCGAGACTTTGATCTCCTCGATGTCGGTCAATCCTGGCATGGAGTACAAACCGCTACCACCGATCACAGCAAAAGAAATAGATTGGGTCATTTTGTCACTTGTAGATTTATTGAATCAATGGAGAAATTTTTATAGATTGGCTAACGCGGTGAGCACTTGGTTTTTCGTAACCGCGCCACGAAAGGTTTTGACGACTGTGCCATTGCGATCAACGATGACCGTGATCGGCATGGCAAACACACCATAGGCGTCGCCGACTTGGCTGCTCTTGTCAAACGCAAGTATGTATGGCACTTTGTTATTTTCGGCAAACATACGCAGATTGTCTAGCTCATCGTTGAGACCGATGCCAATAAACTCGACATCACTACCTGTGGCGCGCAACGTGTTGTATGTGTCTACGAGATCAGGCGTCTCAGCCATGCACGGCGCGCACCACGACGCCCAAAAATTTATCAGCAGTGGCTTGCCTTTGTAATCGCTGAGCTTGACAGTGTTGCCGCCAAAAGTCGGCAAAGTAAATTGTGGCGCGGGCGCATTTTCGCGCAAATAGCGCACGCTCACCGTTGGCTGAGCAGCTGTGGTTGGCGTGCCAAGCACATTTAGCACGAGCATGGCGCCCATGACACCCACAAATGCCGATATCACGGCAATAATCCAAACAGGTTTTGTGATACCCATCGGCGCACAGTGTAGCACCTTGACAACACGGCAAAAAGATACACACTTGTAACACTATGAATGCGCTACGGCAGCAATACCTCCTCGATCCATCGGTCATTTTTTTGAATCACGGCTCGTTTGGCGCGACGCCAAAGCCCGTGTTTGAGGCGTATCAGCGTTGGCAACTCGAGCTAGAGCGACAGCCAGTTGAATTTATCGGGCGGCGCATCCCGGGGCTGTTGCATGAGGCGCGCAAGCCACTGGCAAAGTATCTCGGCACTTCGGCAGAGCGACTTGCATTTGTCACAAACACGACCTATGGCATCAACATGATCGCGCGTGGCATGGCGCATAATCTCAAGCTCAAAGCTGGCGACGAAGTGCTGACCACCGATCATGAGTACGGCGCGGTTGATCGCACATGGATCAATCTCGCGCGCGACTATGGCTTTGGCATCGTGCATCAGACCATGCCGCTGCCGATGACGACGCGCGAGGCATTTGTCGAGCGATTTATGGCGGGCGTCACGCCACGCACACGTGTGATCTCGATCAGCCATATCACCTCACCGACCGCGTTGATTTTTCCGGTGAAGGAAATTTGCGCGGCAGCGCGCGCGCGTGGCATCTTGACGGTTGTGGACGGCGCGCATGCTCCCGGGCAAATTGACCTCGCGCTGGATGAACTCGGCGCGGATGTGTATGTCGGCAACCTGCACAAATGGTTGAGCGCGCCCAAAGGTGCGGCGTTTGTCTACGCGCGACCTGAAATTGACAAATTGATCGAGCCGCTGATTGTGAGCTGGGGCTGGCTGCCCGACAAACGCAGCGAGCATCCGTTGCAAGATTATT
>CAZVQE010000097.1:0-8167 GCA_964628875.1 uncultured Anaerolineae bacterium | reverse complement strand
GGGATCGGCATTCTTATTGGCTTTTATTTTTTCATGCTCGACGTGCATCGGCAAAATCACTACGCCGCCTTGCGTGTTGGCGAGCGCAACGAGGCTGCGTGCAAGCCTCGCGGACGTGGCTGACGCCGAAGGCATTATCTCGATGCGTGCGCCGTTGCCAGCGTTGAGTAACTTTTTGAGATCGTTGCTGTTGAGCATGAGTTTATTTCACCACATACGTATTGACGGTTTGACCTTCTGCATTTAAGAGTGTCAAACTATCGCCGACGACCCAAGCTGGCTCAGCCCGATTCATAAACAACGCCGTGCTAGTGTCGCTGCCGTTGGTCGTGTATAGATTCAAAAATCCATCTTTGGCGATACTAACATTTTTGAATGCGTAAGTGTTGCCGTTGGATGACTTTATGCTCCAGCCGTTCAGGTTGATCTGATCGCCTTCATTGGCAAATACAACTTGCTCGCGCAAACGCTGACCCGGGAATGAAACTGTGCTGATGACGACTTTGGCGAGCCGCGCAGTTGGACTTGGAGCAGGGGTATTGGTTGGCGCGGACGTGGCGCTGGGCTGCGGAATGGCAGTTGCAGCATTTGGAGGTGTCACAGGTAACGCGGCGCTTGCTATTGGCGCGGATGACTTTTGTGTGGCGCTGGCTGCGACGGTTGCAATAGGAGTTGGGTTCGTCACGGTCAAATTCCCTGCCATCGCACGCGTGATGAGCCACGCGGTAAACGCCGAAATAATGACATTGGCGAGCAAAAATAGCGCGAGGTTTTTGCGCGAGAGCAACGACTGCGATGAATTCATCGGGCGCAATTATTGCATCGAACATTTGTGCTAAACTCGATTTCATGCGCTCAACACAAACGTTGGTCGGAGCGATTGACACCTACGCGGCGCATCTGGCGCGCCGACCTATCAGCGATAACACGCGCAAAGCGTTCCTCGGCGACGTGCGCATTTTTGCTGCGCATGTTGGCGCAGAGAGCGCCATTCACACGATCAGGCCCGAACACGTCAAAAGTTTTTTGCATGAGCAGGAGCGTAGCAAGACAGCGAGTAGCCCGAAGTCTATCGAGCGCCGTCTGACCTCGCTCAAGGTGTTTTTTGGCTGGCTGCATGACAATCACGCGCTGCCGACAAACCCTGCCGACTCGGTTGCCTATAAACCTTTGGTTGATCCACTCCCTGAGTTTTTGACAGACGCGCAGCTTGAGGCAGTGATGCGCGCCGCGCGTGAAGTGTCGGTCGGCGAAAAACTTGAGATGCGCCCGTTATTGGCAATCACGTTGGTCAACGAAACTGCCATTAAAAAGAGCGAATGTTTGAATCTGACAGTGGATGATTTTGATCGCAGTATGCCAAGTAAGCCTGCGGTGTGGATACGCTATCAACACCGCAAGCTGAAATTTAAGGAGCGTTTGCTGATGATCTCGCGAGACTGTATGAAGTTGGTAGATGATTACATCGCTCAACGCTCGATTCAAGGCAAACTATTTGACTGCACGGGGCGCAACCTTGAATACATGTTTAATCGGCGTGTGGCGCCGCTCGCGGGCGTGGACGCATTGACGTTTGAGATGGTGCGTTGGACGTGCGCCGTGCGCGAGTATCGTGAGCTATACGCAACGCGCGAAATGAACGACGATCAAATGCGCCTGCGCTATGGGCTCTCGCCACAAGGTTGGATCGAGATGGCGGCAAAATTAGCACGAATTAATCAATCACTATGAGTTGGCTCCGCGCAAACCAATCTGCGCGCGACTTTGCGCGCGACCTCTTTTTTATCGTGGTCGGCAGCGTTGTGCAGGCGCTTTCGATTGTGTTGTTTTATGCGCCGGCTGATCTAGCGCCGGGCGGCGTGAGCGGCATCGGTTTTATTCTCAGCCGCGTATTGCCGTTTCCGATCTCGATTGGCGTGCTGACATTTGTGTTGAATATTCCGTTGCTTGCTCTTGGCATCCGCTTTCTGGGTGGTTGGCGGTTCTTAGCGCGCACAGTCCTGACTGTGTTTTTGTATACAGGATTCACGTCATTGTTTGAGCAGATGGGCATTCGCGCCTTGTCAAATGACATATTGCTCAACACATTGTTTGGCGGCGTGATCGGCGGCTTCGGGGCGGGGCTGGTGCTACGCGCGCGAGCTACGACCGGTGGAACTGATATCCTTGCCTTGTTACTCTCGCGCTTTCGTGGAATCGCTCTCAGCCAAAGTTATCTCGCTACAGATGCGGGCGTGATCTTGTTAGCAGGATTGATCTTTGGATGGGACAAAGCGTTGTATGCGCTCATCTCGTTGTATGTCGGCGGCTTAGTGACCGAGGCCACATCTGAAGGCGCACACATCAGCCGCATGGCATTTGTTATCACCAATCAACCTGAGAAGATGTCGCATGCCATCATGGCGCAGCTTGGGCGCGGGCTAACACGCTGGGTTGCTCGCGGCGGATTTACAGGCGAAGAACGCCCGATATTATTTTGCGTCATCAGCCGCGCCGAGACAGCTATGTTGCGCGGAGTGGTGGCTGATATTGATCCGGATGCGTTTCTAGTGATTGGTCAATCACAAGAAGTTTATGGCGAGGGCTTTAGGCGATTTGAAAAATAATTCGGACGCGGATTATTCGATTTACAAGGTCAATCAACCCTGAATACCGAGTAGATCCGCGTCCGGAAAAATCAGATTACACGCCGACGATGGTTTTGACTTCGCCTGCGTCGAGTGTCTCGCGCTCCAATAGCCCGCGCGCGACGGCGACTAAACGCTCTTTGTTGTCTTGCAATAATTTTTTGGCGCGTTCATACGACGTGCGCACAATGCGCATGACTTCGCTGTCAATCATCTCGGCGATCTTGTCGCTGTAATTGTTGTTTTCGCCCATGTCGCGTCCAAACAACATCATCTCGCGTCCACCGTAAGAGATGGGACCAAGCTGATCGCTCATGCCGTATTGGCGCACCATCGCGCGCGCAATTTGCGAGGCGCGTTCGATGTCACTGACTGCGCCAGCCGTGACATCATCAAAAATGATCTCCTCGGCGGCACGTCCCGCCAGCAATGGCACCAAGCGCGCTTCCATGCGCTTCTTGCTGCTGTTGACGAGGTTGTCTTCATTCTCAGGGGCGTACCATGTCACACCGCCCGCTTGACCGCGCGGGATGATCGTCACTTTTTGTACGCCGAGTTCGGTCTCAGGCATCAGCGCGGCAGCCAATGCGTGCCCCGCTTCATGATAGGCGACTACTTCTTTTTCACGTTGCGAGATCAGACGACTCTTGCGCTCGGGACCAAGCGCCACCTTTTCGATGGCTTCTTGTAGCTCGGCTTGTGTGATTTGCTTTTTGCCTGCACGCGCAGCCAAGATCGCGGATTCATTGATCAAATTCTCAATGTCAGCGCCTGTAAAGCCCGGAATCTGTTTTGCGATGACGCCGAGGTTGACTTCGGGCGCCATGGGTTTGCCTTTTGAATGGACTTTGAGAATGGCTTCGCGTCCAACCACATCGGGAGAATCAACCTGAACGCGGCGATCAAAGCGACCCGGGCGCAATAATGCGGGGTCAAGCGTGTCGGCGCGGTTGGTTGCCGCAATTACGATCACGTTGGTGTCCGTGTTAAATCCATCCATCTCGACGAGCATTTGATTGAGCGTTTGTTCGCGTTCATCATTGCCGCCGCCCCAACCGCCGCCGCGTTGACGACCGACGGCATCAATTTCATCAATAAAGATGATGCATGGTGCGGCTTTTTTGGCTTGGTCGAATAGGTCTCGCACGCGCGAAGCGCCGACACCTACAAACAGCTCTACAAATTCAGAACCGCTCAAGCTGAAGAATGGCACGCCCGCTTCACCTGCTACCGCCTTCGCGAGCAAAGTTTTGCCGGTGCCGGGAGGACCGATAAGCAGCACTCCTTTTGGAATGCGCGCGCCAAGCTGAATAAACTTTTCGGGCGATTTCAGAAACTCGACGACTTCAAAAAGTTCGTGCTTGGCTTCTTCGCAACCAGCCACATCGCTAAAGGTCACGACGGGCGTCTCGCTCGACATGCGCTTTGCGCGGCTGCGGCCAAACGACATGGCTTGATCGGCGCCGCCTTGCGCGCGGCGCATTGCCATAAAGATGAAACCCAGCATCAGCAAAGCGGGCAACAAATTTATGATCCAGTAGCCGATTTGCGCAAATGTGGATTCAGTAAGGCTGCGATATTCAAAGCTGTTTAGATCCTCGGGTGACAACCCGTAATCTTTGAGACGCTGAATCGCATCCACATTTTGCTCTTTTGTAACTGTGTAGGTTGTTGCATCCTTGCGGGTTACATTGAGCGTGATGCCACTCGATGAGATCGAGACGAGCTTGACCTTATGGTCGCGGATGTCCTGAACAAGATTGTTAAAAGTGGCTTCTTGTGTCAATCGCGTTGAGCCGCTTGATGTGCGCGTAAATGCCATCACGGCATACGCGACGACCACTCCAATCATGATGAGTGGGATGATGTTATTTCGAAAACTTTTTGGCATAGTAATACGTTATTTTGCAGAGTATCACTGTCGAATGAGATTTACGTTAGATCATGCGGAATGCGCTCCGAGCGCATATCCGATAACGACAGTATACGGTAAACTCGCCAGTATGTTGGATATCAATCAAATTCGAAATCAGCCCGATGTCGTGCGTACTGCACTCAACAATCGCGGCGATAACCCGGCTATGGTAGATGCTGTATTGGAATTGGATGCGCGCCGACGTTCGATCTTGACTGAGTCCGAGCAACTGCGCAGTGTGCGCAACACCGTCAGCAAAGAGATCGGGCAAATGAAAGATGCCGCTATACGCGAGGCTAAGAAGAATGAGATGCGCGAAGTCGGAGACAAGATTGCAGCGCTCGAAACTGAGCTACAAAAAGTTGAGGCTGACCTCGAAGCTAAAACGATGGTGATTCCAAACGTGCCAGATCCGCGCACGCCAGTTGGACCCGATGAAGATCACAACGTGATTTTGCGCGCGCATGAGGGTAGTGCGCCAAAGCCCAATTCACCTAAACCGCACTGGGAGCTTGGGGTCAATCTTGGCATGCTGGATTTTGAGCGCGGCGCAAAACTCAGCGGCAGTCGGTTTTATGTGTTGAGCGCAGGGCTGGCGCGATTGCAACGCGCGTTGATTGCGTATATGCTCGATTTGCACGCACAGCAAGGCTATCGTGAGGTGTATTTGCCATTTGTAGTCAAACAGCGCACTTTGTTTGCGGCAGGGCAGCTACCAAAATTTGCCGACAATCTTTATCATGATGTTGAGGATGATATTTGGTTGGTGCCAACGGCTGAGGTGCCGATCACCAATTTGCACGGCGATGAAATTTTAGATTTGGGGCAGTTGCCGTTGCATTACTGCGCTTATACGCCGTGTTTTCGCCGTGAGAAGATGAGCGCGGGCAAAGACGTGCGTGGTATCAAGCGCGGACATCAGTTTGACAAAGTCGAGATGTATAAGTTTTGCTTGCCCGAAAATAGCGATGTCGAACTGGAAAAGATGCGCGAGGACGCCGAAGAGACATGCCGCCAACTCGGATTGCCGTATCGAGTCAAACAACTTTGCACGGGCGATATTGGTTTTGCAGCGCGCATGACGTATGACCTCGAGGTCTTTGCGCCGGGCTGCAATGAGTGGCTTGAGGTTAGCTCTGTCAGCAATGTGGGTGATTTTCAAGCGCGACGAGCCAATGTCAAATTTCGCCGCGAGAAGGGCGCCAAGCTTGAGTTTGTGCATACGCTAAATGGCAGTGGACTCGGTTTGCCGCGCACGATGATCGCCGTGATCGAAAACTATCAACGTGCGGATGGCAGCATAGTTGTGCCAGAAGTGTTGCGCAAATTTGTCGGTCAGGACGTAATCGGGATTTGAAAGCACACTTAACAATTGTCGCCAAAATTCTTAATGATAGAATTTTGTCAGTGCGGATTTAATTCTGCAAAACAACCAAGGAGAAGAAAAAAGATGAATAGATCTCAATCGTGGCTTGGCACAATGATGGCCGCAACCGTGTTGTTGGCTGCATGTGCACAGCCGACGCCGACTGCGGCACCAAAGCCAACCGAGGCGCCAAAGCCCGCTGCTACTGCTGCCCCTGCGCCTACTACGGCGCCAGCGCCAACTGCGGCACCGGCTCCGACGGCCGCTCCAAAGCCAACCGAAGCTGCAATGAAGAAGTATAAAGTTGGTTTGGTGACCGACGTAGGTTCATTGGATGACAAGAGCTTTAACGCGAGCGCATGGGCAGGCGTGCAACGCGCCGCCAAAGACCTCGGCGTAGAAGTCAAAGCCATTGAGTCAAAGCAGCCCACTGACTATGTCAAAAACATGGAGCAGTTTGTCAATGAGAAGTATGACATGGTGATCACAGTCGGCTTCTTGATGGGCGATGACACGGCAGCTATGGCAAAGAAGTATCCTGATACTAAGTTTGCGATTGTGGATGTGTTTAATGACGACAAAGGCCCAAAGAACTTGCTCGGTCTTGTGTTCTCAGAGGATCAGGCGGGCTTCCTTGCTGGCGCATTGGCTGGTTTGATGACCAAGAGCGGCAAGGTTGGTGGCGTATATGGCATCAACATTCCGCCCGTCTGCAAATTCCGCGTTGGATTTGAGAATGGCGCGAAGGCTGCGAACGCGAATGTCAAGACATTTGGAGCGTATCAAGAGCCGGGTCCAAAGGCATTTAACGACCCAGAGTGGGGCAAGAAGACCGCGCTCTCACAGATCAGCGAAGGCGCTGACGTGATCTTTAGCGCAGGCGGCAACACCGGCAACGGTGGTTTGCTTGGCATCGCAGAGCAGGCAAAAGCTGGCAAGGCAGTGATGGGAATCGGTGTTGACCAAGATCAATACAACACCCTCGAAGCTGCGCGCCCGATTCTCTTGACCTCTGCCATGAAGAAAGTGGACGTCTCGACCTACACAGCGATCAAGTTGATGGTGGATGGCAAGTTTGCTGGCGCTTCATCGGCAGTGTTTGATATCAAGAATGACGGCGTGGGCGTTGCGCCATTCCATGATCTCGACAGCAAAGTGTCAGCCGATGTCAAAGACAAGATGACCAAGTTGGCAGCCGACCTCAAGGCTGGCACAGTCAAGACAAACGTTCCTGACCCCTGCAAGTAATCTTGATTTGACCCGATGTATCTAAGAGCTAAATTTGCTCGATAGATTTGTGCAGCCGTCAAATTCCGTATGTGAATTTGACGGCTGTTTGTTTATCTATACAATCTACCTATGAACTCCGCACTAGAGATGCGCAACATCACCAAACGGTTTCCGGGTGTGTTGGCAAACGATCATATTAATCTCGACTTACGCAAAGGTGAGATTCATGCGTTGTTGGGTGAAAATGGCGCTGGTAAAAGCACGCTGATGAACATTCTTTATGGTTTGTATCAGCCCGACGAAGGTGAAATTTTGTTGGATGGGAAGCCGACGCGCATTACAAACCCAAAGGTTGCCATTGCGCATGGTATCGGCATGGTGCATCAACACTTTATGTTGGTGCCGACATTGACCGTGACCGAAAATATTACGCTAGGTCAAGAAGTGACAAAGGGGCCGATGATTGATCTTGCGTCTCCGGCTGACAAGATCAGAGAAATCGCCACGCAATATGGCTTGAATGTTGACCCAAATGCGTATGTCAAAGATTTATCGGTTGGCATGCAGCAACGCGTCGAGATCGTCAAGACGCTTTATCGCAAAGCAGAGATGCTTGTGCTTGATGAACCCACCGCAGTGTTGACGCCGCAAGAGGTGGATGATTTATTTCGCACGCTCAGCACGCTGATATCACAAGGTAAGAGCATCATCTTTATTACGCATAAGCTGCGCGAGGTGCTGGCTGTGGCGAATCGCATCACCGTATTGCGGCAAGGGCGCGTGGTTGGTAGCACCGTGCCTGCAGAAGCGGACGAAGCCAAACTTGCCTCGATGATGGTGGGACGCTCGGTGATGTTGCGCGTCGAAAAAGAAATTGCCAAACCAAAAGAAGAAGTGCTCAATATCAAAGACCTAAAGGTGATGAGCGACCGCAAAACGATGGCGGTGAATGGCGTCTCACTAAGCGTGCGCTCCGGCGAAATCGTAGGCATTGCGGGTGTCGAGGGCAACGGACAAAGTGAATTGGTT
>CAZVQE010000096.1:1435-8177 GCA_964628875.1 uncultured Anaerolineae bacterium | reverse complement strand
GATCGGTCACAATCCCGATCTGATGCAATTGATCTCGTCGCGCGCCGATATCTTTTTATTTGGTCACACACACGCCGGGCAAATTTACATTCCGCTCTTTCCATCGCTCGGCGTGCCCGTGCGCGGCAATCTGTATCGCGGCTGGCACATGTTGCCGCAAGGCGCGGTGTATATCAGCGCGGGTTGCGGCGAAGCCAGCACACCGACGCGGCTCGGCACACATCCAGAGATCGTCGTGTTTGAGATTTAGACCGGTGTCGCGGTTGGCGTAGGCGTGCGTGTCGGCGTCGGAGATGGGGTGAGCGTCAGTGTTAGCGTAGAGGTCGGTGTCGGCGTTGGCGTACGTGTTGGGGTGAATGTTGGTGTGCGCGTCAGTGTATTAGTCGGCGTATTGGACGGCGCTGCCGTAGATGTCACAGTTGGCGTGCTTGTTGCCGTAGCTGTATTAGCGGGTGTCGGCGTCACAGATGCCGTTGAGGTGCGCGATGGCGTCGCCGTCGGAGTAAATGTGTGTGATGGATGAGGCGGTGGCGGCGGAGGTGGTGGCGCACTATATGGCGCAATGTCCAGCCGCACACGCGCAGTCAGCGCACGATCAACATACTGCACTTCGACCAGATGATTGCCCGCATTAACTTGAATGTTATTGGCGACGACGGTATATCCGCTATGCGCATAGTTGTCAATGACCGCGAATCCATCTACAAACACGCGAATGCCATCATCCACACTGGCAGTAAAGACATATTGCCCCGTGACGGGGAAATTGACCGAGCGCACCCAATTGACTGAAAAGCCGTCTATCGCCATGCCCGGCACGGGCGCCAAAAAGCCCCAATCAAAATCTATCTTGTCATCGTCAGTGCGATATTGCACCTCACCTTCACGATTAGGTGAGTTGTAATAGCTGCCTTGCCAACCTGTGTAGCTCACGCGCCAATCCAATCGCAGTGCAGCATTGGTAGACACCTCAAAATACTCAACGCGAATGACATGCAAGCCTTTGCGCATAAACACATTTTTGGTGACTGTGCGCAATCCACCGATGCGCCATTCATCTAGCACAAGTTGATTGTCCACATACAGACGCGCGCCATCATCCACCGTCAACGTAAACAAATAGTTGTCGCTGGTGGCAACCTCTTCGTTGCGTGTAAAGATCGCCGAAAAGTTGTCACTTGGTATGCGCGCATCGGGCGAGCCGCTGCGCCAATCAAAATTAAGCACGCTCTCTTGGCGCACGATAGCGGCTGGCTCGGTCAAGTCACGATTATCAAAATAACGCGCCTGCCACACGCCAACCGCGTTTGGATCGGGCGTGCCTGTCGCTGGCGCGAGTGTAGCGATGGGTGGAATGGGCGTCTGTGTCGGCGCGGGCGTCGTCGGCAACACAACGATCACAAGCAACGTAGATGTCGGCGCCAGCGTGTTTGCAATGGGCGCGCCACCCTGCAACGGAAAGAGTGCGGTGTAACCGCCGTTACTGCTGGCGCGCGCGCGCAAAAATCCATTGGCATTTGCGCCTGACGGCAGCAACAAACCTTCGAGCAAAAAGTTGCCATTCGCATCTACGCGCGAATCTCCGAGCGCCTCGCCAATCTTGATCAACAACTCGGCGGGCGTGGACTCATTTGCCGAATAAAACAACTCAACGCGCTCATTGGCTGTGAAGTTTGTGCCACGCACGCGAAACGGTGTGCCACCAACAACGGGGCTGCTGATCTCCAATTTGCCAGCGCTAAATGGCACAGACATGGGCGCGACGGAAACAGCGGCGGGCTGACCTGCGCGCGAAAAGAGATAGATGAGCAAAATCGCGCCACCGACCAACGCCGCAAACGCGCCGACAGCCAGCAGCGTAAAACGCGC
Source organism: uncultured Anaerolineae bacterium (assembly GCA_964628875.1). Taxonomy (GTDB): domain Bacteria; phylum Chloroflexota; class Anaerolineae; order J036; family Brachytrichaceae; genus AQU-03. The sequence goes on along the minus strand of CAZVQE010000096.1, from coordinate 6,308 downwards.
CATTGTCACTTCGTCTTCGGTCGAAGGCTCTTTGGATTGATTGCGATCTTGTTGATCCACTCTATCAAAAATTATATGCGCGAATCTTCGCGCTCATCGCAATTGGCAAACTACATTTGCTCAAAGTGCTCAGCATCAACAACAAATACAGTCACGCCGCCGACTTCTTCTTCGACCATTTGCGGCGGGATGCCATTGGCAACATCGCCGCTGATGTAGCGCGTCTCGCTGCGTTTGCCCGCCGCGCGTTTGAGGGTGCGCAGCGCATGCTCTACGCGATTATCTTCGACGCCAATCAAGAGCGTGGTATTTTCGCGACGCAGCCAGCCACCCTCAGTCGCAACGCGCGTCACACGATAGCTCGCCGCATTCAATACTTCGATGGTGTTTCTTGCGTCTTCTGCGCGGATAATGGCAATGATAACTTTCATTGTTTTTCCTTGTTGCTGATTATGCTTGCTCCAGATTAATTTGGCTCAGCGCATTGAGGTCGCGCGCGCCTACGCAGAGCATCGCCGTGCGTAGCTGCCCCAGCACAATCGCGATCTCGTTCGAAACCGATTCGACTGATATCGTCGCCGCGCGCAAAAAGGGACGCGCCAAACCAAATAACTGCGCGCCCAGCGCGATACATTTTGCGCCGTCAACGCCATTGCGCAAGCCGCCACTCGCAAAGATCGGCAACTGCGGCGCGCCTCGTTTTGCCATTTGGATCGAGTCGGCGGTTGGGATGCCCCATTCTGCAAACGCCTCAGCGATGCGCCGCTGCTGATCGTTTTGCGCGCGGTGCATCTCGACCTGACTCCACGATGTGCCGCCCGCGCCTGCAACGTCAATCGCTGCTACACCCGCGCTACTCAACGCGCGCGCGACCGATTCACTGATGCCCCAGCCACACTCTTTGATAATGATCGGTGTCGGCAGATTGCGCGCGACAGCTTCGATTTTGTTGAGCAGCCCACTCCAGTCGGTGTCGCCTTCGGGTTGCAGCGCCTCCTGCAGCGGGTTGAGATGGAGAATGAGCGCGTCAGCGCGCACCATCTCGACGAGACGCATACAGTCGTCGCGCGTAAAACCATAGTTGAGCTGCACCGCGCCGACATTGGCAAATAACATCAGATCGGGCGCGACATCTCGCACATTAAACGTCTCGATCAGTTCGGGGTGTTCGATGGCAGCGCGCATTGAGCCAAGCCCCATGGCGATGCCCGCCTGTTGCGCGGCAATGGCAAGATTGCGATTGATCTCGCCTGCCTCGCGCGTGCCGCCGGTCATCGATGAGACGAGCAACGGCGCGCGCAACGATTTTCCAAATAGACTCAGCGACGGATCAACCTCGCGCAGATTGATCTCGGGCAACGCTGTATGCACAAAACGATAGCGCTCTAGTCCGCTGCTGATGTGCGATTGCACATCTTGCTCTAGATTGATACGTATGTGGTCGCTCTTGCGTCGAGCGGTAATGGGTTCTTGCACGATTGTGAAATTAATTTGATGCTGCGATGAAGATGATAGAATAACACGCGACGGTATATTATTAGCCGTGCAATTAAATTCATTTTGAAATTTTCTGTGGAGGAAACAAATACATGTCAGACAAGTCTACATTTGAGCGCGTAAAAGAACAAACGGTAAAGCTGTTGGGTGTTGACCCCGCCAAAGTCTCTATGGAGTCGAAATTCCGTGAGGATCTTGAGGCGGATTCGCTCGACCTCGTCGAGTTGATTATGGCGTTCGAAGAAGAGTTTGGCGGTGAAATCAGCGACGAAGATGCGCAAAAGATCACGACGGTCGGCGAGGCTGTCAAATATCTTGACGCACGCATGAAGTAATTGCGCTGAGATTTAATTCTGCAAACCAAAAGCTGCGAATCACATCGCAGCTTTTTTTTATTGCAAGTTGGCGGCTTTGCCGTACTCAGCCGCCGTATGTGTTAGCCGTAAAATTCACCACATGTTGGGGCGTGGCACCACATTACGCAATCGCTATCGCGTCCTTGAGCCAATCGGTCAGGGCGGCATGGGATCGGTGTATCTCGCGGAGGATTTGCGGCTAGAGGGGCGCAAGTGCGCGCTCAAAGCCGTGCGTATAGACCCCAACGCGGACGCGGATCAAATCGCCGAGCTGCAACATCAATTCTCACGCGAAGCCAGCATCCTCGCGCAACTCGATCACCCCAACCTGCCCAAGGTGTCGGACTACTTTACAGAGGGCGAGCGCGATTACTTGGTGATGGATTTTGTGTCAGGCAAAAATCTCAAAGAGTTGTCAGATGATGCGCGGCGCCACGAGCGATTTTTGTCTGAGCTAGAGGTGTTGAATTGGGCGCGTCAATTGTGCGACACGCTGGATTACATGCATCGTCAAGACCCGCCTGTGCTGCACCGCGACATCAAACCGAGCAATATCAAACTCGCGCCGAGCGGCTTGGTCAAGCTGGTGGATTTTGGTTTGGTCAAAGTCATGTCAAGCGACGATAGCCGCACAGTGACTGTGCTCCAAGGGCGCGGCACGGCAGCCTACACACCCATCGAGCAATATGGCGAGGATGACGCACACACCGACGCGCAGTCGGATTTGTATTCGCTCGGCGCGACGCTGTATCACTTGCTGACGAATCAAGCTCCAGCCGACGCCAAGCAGCGATTTCTCAAACCAGATGCGCTGACCGCGATCCGTTCGATTAATCCAAAAGTCTCAGAGGGTGTCGAAGCCGCCATCGCCAGCGCCATGTCTATGCACCCTGATGATCGTCCCGCAAGTGTCGCCGAATTCAAAGACATGCTAGCAGGCGCGCGCCGCTCAAACTCAGCGCCGATCTTGCAAAATGAGTTGAGCGTTGCCGATGCACTGCGCGAAAACAAACTGTGGTTGGCAGTAGCAGGCGTAGCCATGCTGATCGGGCTCGCGGCGACGCTGGCGGCGTAGATACTCAATCGCGCTTGCCGCTGTTGCTATTGGCGACCGGCGGCGCAAAGGCAGCTCGATTAAGATCAACCTGCGCCTTGACCCGCAACGGCAACCCATACAGCCGAATAAATCCGCTCGCGTCGCTGTGGTTGTAAATGTCCTCGCGTTGGAAGGTCGCCAAGTCCTCACGATACAGCGAATAATTGGCGGTGCGCCCGACGACAGTGGCATTGCCTTTATAGAGTTTTATGCGCACGCTGCCGGTCACATCGCGCTGAGTGACCGCCACAAATGCCTGCAACGCATCGCGCAACGGCGTGAACCATTGTCCGTTGTAAACCAGATCAGCGTATTTGAGCGCGGCAATCTGCTTGAAATGAGTGGTCTCGCGGTCGAGGGTCAATTGCTCAAGCCCTGCGTGCGCCTCACGCAAGATCGTCCCGCCGGGCGTTTCATACACGCCGTGCGATTTCATGCCGACCAACCGATTCTCCACAAGATCGGCGCGACCGATGCCGTGACGGCTGCCATACTCATTGAGCAATGCAATCAAATCCGCGCCGCTCAAGCCTTTACCGTTGATGCGCTTTGGAATGCCGCTGACAAAATCAATCTCGACATATTCGGCTTTGTCGGGCGCGTCCTCAGGCGCGGTGGTGAATTGGAACATCTTGACGTCAGGCTCGTGCGATGGATCTTCCATCGTGCCGCCTTCGTGGCTGACGTGCCACAAGTTTGCGTCGTGCGTGCCATAGTCTTTTGCCATCGGCGGCACACTGATCTTGAGCTTTTTGGCGTACGCCAGCAAATCCTCGCGCCCCGTAAAGTTCCATTCGCGCCACGGGGCGATGATCTTGAGGCGCGGATTGAGCGCCATGTAGCTCAATTCAAAACGCACCTGATCGTTGCCGCGACCGGTCGCTCCGTGCGCCACCGCGTCAGCGCTCTCTTGCGCCGCCAGTTCAATTTGATGCTTGGCAATCAGCGGGCGCGAGATGGCTGAGCCAAACAGATATTTGCCTTCGTAGATCGCGCCGCTCTGCACCATCGGAAACAAATACTCGTTTGCAAATTCATCGCGCAAATCAAGCACGACACATTTGCTCGCGCCGCTCTTAAGCGCCTTGTGTTTGATCGCGTCAAAGTCGTCGCCTTGTCCGATGTCCGCCACAAAGCACACCACTTCGCAGTGATAGTTTTCGATCAGCCATGGCACGATCACACTCGTGTCGAGACCGCCGCTGTATGCCAGCACGACTTTGTTTACTTCGGGTTTGTTGCTCATGCGTTTCCTTGCGGGTTGTTTGAATTGATTTTGGAACGGGGGTTGAATCGCGGGTTTACGTTCGGCTGATGGCGCGCTGAGATTGCCTGCCGTTACGATCTCCTCTGTGAGGATCATGGTGACCGCGACCTCGTCGCAGTGCGCCAGCAGCGGACACGCCACGCAATCGCGCCACACCTTCTCCGGAAAATTTTCTTTTGGCGTGATGACAAACCCACATCGCTCAAAAAAACTGACCGCGCGGGTCAGCGCAAAGATCGTGCCAAATTTACGCGCGCGCGCCTCAGCCACCAGCGCCGCCACCAGCTTTTGCCCGATGCCAAAGCCGCGCAGCGTCTCATCCACCGCCAGCGACCGCAACTCAACCAGCGTCGTATTCATCGGCATCAATGAGCCACAGCCAACGACTTTCAAGTTCGGAGTTTGAGGTTCGGAGTTCGGGGGTTGCCCGTTCATCCCTTCATCCCGTTCTCCGTTCTTCACATCTTCTGCCTCAAGCTGCGCCACCAAAAAATTATGCAAGCCCGCGCGGATGCTGGCTTCGCTGCGCGGCAATAGTCCGCCCTTGCGCGCATTTGCGCCAATGAGTGAGACGATAGTCGGCACGTCGTCCGACGTCGCGGCACGGATCAACATAGAGCGCAATTATCGCAGTGAGCGGTTGGTGAGCCTGTCGAA
>CAZVQE010000096.1:0-1335 GCA_964628875.1 uncultured Anaerolineae bacterium | reverse complement strand
CAAACCAATTTGGCAAATCGAGCGGCGTGCGCACCAGCGGCAACAACAGCGCATGTAAGTCGCGTAACACCTGCGGCGCAAACGTATCGTCCGGATGATGCGCAAAGAAATACACCATCACGCCTTCGTCCAGCCACGCAGCGATGCGCTCGCTCCACGCGCGTAGGTGCGTCGCGTTTGCTGATAGCTGCGGATGGCTGACAAAACGCACAAATGCTATTTGTCCGATGCGTGTGTAACGCACTGGAAATTTTGGCTTGCGACGTTGCGCGGCAACGGTGGCAGCATCAAAATCGTTCGGTGCGCTAAACAACGCGGTGGTGTCAAACACACATCGCGCGGCGTTATGCTCGCGCAGCGCCGATTCAAACTCAGACTCTGCCGCGCCAAAAAAGTCGCGGTGGCGCGGCTCAACCGCGACCGCGATATCACGCGGCAATGCACACAGATACTCCGCCAACGTGCCTAATTCACGCGCAGCAAACGTCGGCGGCAATTGCAAAAATGCGACGCCGCATGTGTCACCCAACATGCGCAAGCCATTCACAAACGCCTCAGTCTCTGACTCACAGTGGCGCAGTCTTTTGAAATGGCTGATCGCCTGCGGAAACTTGAGGCAAAACTTAAATCCGTCTGCAGCGTCGTCGCGCCAGCGCGTGAGTGTCTCGGCGCTTGGCATCGCATAAAAGGTCGTGTTGCCTTCGACCGTGTTGAGGCGTTGGCTATAGCCGCGCAACATCTCTCGCGGCTTTGTGCCAGTTGGCAAAAAATTTCCGACCCAGCTTTTTTGCGCCCACAGCGGACAACCCAAATACAGCGGCATAGGCTGTATGTTATAGCCAAGCAACCAACTACACACCCTATTCCACGTTATGCGTGGAGAACGCTTGTCTACTGACCAAAAGCCCTTTTAGGTCGTCCATCAAAATTGAATGCCACGCACCAGAACAATCATTGAAACACTCTAGCTCTGGTATTAAACCGACGTGCGTGAAGCAGATTTGAGTCTTGTCAGCCTTCTTAGAGATTTCAAACGTGATTTCTGTGCCATTCCATTCCGTTTTATCTTTGACAAAGCTCAGGTTGCTTTCCGAGACAAGCCAAACGATTTTTTTGTTAGGGGTCAGCTCGGCGACCTTCTGTTTTGAATAATGCAAGTCTTCATACCTATATGTGAATTCATTGCCTACCGTGTTAGTCTCGCCTTCGATTTGCCCTGACCACCAACTCCGAACATCATTTATAGCGGCAAACACTTCTTCTGGTGTCTTGTCTACTGTCAATGTAGTCGTGAAGCTCTTCTTGGCTTTATGGAGTGATTTCTCGCTTTCTGTA
>CAZVQE010000095.1:6451-8185 GCA_964628875.1 uncultured Anaerolineae bacterium | reverse complement strand
GAGGGTGTTTTGAGCTGAGCCGCGAGTAGCGTGACGTAGCGCTCATCGGGATGCAGCATGTAGCCCTCGTCCCAATTCAAATCTTGCAGGCGAAACCACGCGGCTACGATCACGATCAACGCCAAAATCATGTTGCGCACCAGTGCGCGTTTTCGGCTTGTTTTTTGTTGTGGATTTACCGCAACTTTGCTCGATTCATTCATACGTCAGCGCGTTGGATTTTATCGTAGTGCTTATAATCCACGACTACTTTGACGCTGCAAAAAAGATTATTGCGCGCCGCACTGCTCGCGCTCGCGCTAGTTTTGTTGGCAATCGGCTTTGTAATTGAGATCAATGGCTCAGTCGCTGGATTGGCGCTGATGGCAGCTGGCATCGCTGTATTTGCCTTGATGGCAAATATGCTCAAACCAACTGAAACACTGCCACAAAAAGCACAGTTGCAAAAAACAGAAACCGTCACATCAAATGACGAAAACGTGCCAGCCACAGATGCGATTCAACAAACAAACGACGAAAAAGACTCAACCATAGCAACCGCAACCAAGCAAACAAAAGTAGATATCGCGCCCGTGCCTGTCGCAAAAAAACGCCGCTGGAAATTTAGCGCGCCGTGGGTGGTTGGTGCATTTATCAGTGGCATCGTGTTGGGCGTCGGGCTTGATCGGTTGCTGTTTCCTCTGCGCAATGGCGCGCCCGCTTCGCAGAGTGGAATCGTGCTACCGCCAATTTTGTCGCCGCTGCGTTCGTCCATTTTGCCATCTGCCAACAACACAACTCCTGATGGATTGATAAGCGAGCGTGTGCGGTTGGGAAATGATTCGGTCGAGTTTTTGCATTCGGCGCTTGACATCGGCAGCCTCGTCAATGCAATTGACGGAGATCGTGAGACATTGATGCGTGGCAAAAGCGACAATCCGTTTGTAATGGAGATTCGTTACGATCAGCCCAAAAAACTTAGCGCTGTTGGATTACAACTTGGCTTATTGACTGACTGCAAGATTACATTTATCGCCACCACTGACACGGGCGCAAGAGTTGAATGGGGCGATGAATGGAAAAATCTAACGAGCGAACCGAACATGACAAGCCAAATTCCGCCAAATGGACAAACACTAAAATCGTTACGTATTGAGATCTTGGATCGGCGCCCTCCGCCCGGTGAAGGTTTTCACACACACGTGCGCGAAGTTTTGGTGCAGTAATTGTGTGACTTGCTGTGTTGTTCGATTCGACAAGCTCAGCGAACGGACTTGATCGTTCACCAAATCAATTTGCAAATGAAAGCTCGCGCAAATGCAAATGTGCTGGCTCACCCGCAATTTGGTCGGTAATCTCAAGCTGCACGCGCGTGACTTGGTTTATACGCTCGGGCAATATCCATTCAAAATTCGGATCGGGCTGCAAATCGCGCCACGTATTTTTAAGTTGTAACGGCTGTGTTTGCGAAGCTGCGTAAATCGTAGCTGTGATATTTGGTCGCATACTGCCCGTTGCAAATCGTATTGCGCTGAAGTCACGCGGCGTCGGAAATGTGATGTCAATCAGGAACGGGTTGGCTTCGAGTCCACGGATCAATGTGACGCGATCACCATCAAACAAATCGCCAATTTGCCCTGTGTCAATCTTCGAGTAAGCCACTGTCCACGGCTCGCTTTTTACATTCACTGTCTGTGTAATGGGTTTGCGGCGTTCGATCAATTCCTGCTCAAAGATGCGATCAATGTCATCTAC
>CAZVQE010000095.1:3145-6351 GCA_964628875.1 uncultured Anaerolineae bacterium | reverse complement strand
GTCAGATTTGCCCAGTTTGGCGAAATCAAAAACGTCGTTTGTGGTTGATCTTTGAGTTTTTGCTTGAGCTTGTCAAATAGCTGTGGCGCACCCCATTGCATGCCATACAAGCCATAATCACGGTACCACGTGGGTGCATTTTGCAGCGCGTCATTGAACGTGAACAAACTTACAAAAGCAAGAAAAGCACTACACAATGCGGCAAGCGCAGTTTTGATTTTTTCGGTGCGAATGAGGTTGATGAGCGCATCAACGCCAAGCGTCATAAACATTGCCGCTGGCACGACAAACATCAAACCGCGCGTAATACTCAATCCGGTGAGTCCATTGCCAAGCGGCGCAACCAACGCCGCAAAGATAAGCGTCCTGTACGCTGGCGAGTCCATTCGCCAAATACAACGCGCAAGCCCTAGCACAAACAATGGCAGCGTCCATTGTGGAATGTGTCCATAGCCTTTCATCAATTGACGTGCTAACTCGGGCACGTTCGGGTTAAACCATACGTTTGGGCTAAGTCCTTTGTTCCAGTACTGCTCAAGAAAGAGGCGAATTTTCTCTTGAATTGGCACATTCAAAATGAGAAAGCTATTTGTGCGATACATCTGCTGCAAGACAACATCTGGAGACGTGGCGCGCCAATTCCAATACGGCAGCGACATCACCGCCGCTAAAGTAAAAGCAGGCAATAGCGCACGCCAATGCTGCAGATGAAAACGCAGGTCACAGAGTAGTAGCAAAATGGCAGTCGCGCCGATATAAATTTGACCATTGCCGTAGCTGTAAAACGTGATCGCAGCAAACACAATCGCCGGATAAATAAATTGCGGCGCGCGTGTGCGATATAACAAATAACACAACAAGAACCATGTATAAGCAGATACGGTAATCACAGCTTCAAACGCGGTTCGCGAATGCAATAACCACGCGGGAATCAACGCTAAAAACAAGGTGGGCAACCACCACGCGCGCAATTTGAAAATTTCTCGTGCGATAAGTGCGGCTGCAAATGCCCCAGATAACGCAATCAGTGCAGACATACCGCGGATTGTCTCGACTGACAAACCAAACCAACGAATTGCAATTCCTAAAAAATAAACACTAATCAAGGGGTTTTTGAAGCCGATGGTGTCAAAAAACATTTCGCCATACTGCCCTTGTGCATTGCGAAAACCGTTGTTTGCAAATTGTTGTGCGAGCAAACCCATATTGGCTTCGTCGCCAAATAATGTGATCGGGAAATCAGCTGAACGATAAAAGCGCGTAAATGCAAACACGCCAAGTGACGCAACAAAAAGACAAACAGCCAGCACATCTGCATGATTGAGCATGCTAAATCTTGTCTTTGCTCTCATTACACTGCCGATATGATACTCAATTGCTGGCATGTACAATCCGCAGATGCACGTTAAGCAAGACTTTGTATCAAACGCAGATTTGACCTCGAAACAATTTAACAGTCTATTACGACTTGCCGCAGAGCTAAAACAAGATATGCAAATAAACGGCAGCAATGAAATACTGCGTGGAAAAACACTCGGTATGCTTTTTACAAAGCCATCATTGCGCACTCGTGTTTCATTCGAAATGGGAATGCGCCAACTTGGCGGACACGCGCTATATGTGGGGCCCGAAGAAGTGCAACTCGGTAAACGTGAAAGTGTGCCTGATGTCGCGCGCGTTTTCTCACGCTATGTGGACTGCATCATGGCGCGCGTGTTTTCGCATGACGATGTATTGCAGCTCGCCCAATACTCGCGCGTGCCAATCATCAATGGATTGTCTGACGCATCTCACCCATGCCAAGCGCTGAGTGATATTTTTACGTTGGTCGAGCGATTTGGTAGCGTCAAGGGTATGCAAGTGAGCTTTATTGGCGATGCCAACAACGTATGCGCAGAGTTGGCTTATGCATGCGCTCACGCTGGTTGTCATCTGACAATTGGCGCGCCCGAAGGATATCAACTTGCGCCGGATATCGCCCGCCGCGCAAGCGCCATTGCCATAAACAATGGCGGCAGTCTCACCCAAGTCGCTGATCCGCAAAGCGCAGCCGAGGACGCACAAGTGATTTACACAGATGTATGGATTAGCATGGGTCAAGAGTCCGAAGCGGCAATTCGCAACTCGGTTTTTCCGCCCTATCAAGTCAATCAAAAATTGATGAACCTCGCGCGTAAAGATGCCGTTGTAATGCATTGCTTGCCTGCGCACCGTGGGCACGAGATTACAGGTGAGGTCGCCGACGGGGATCGATCTGCGCTCTGGGATCAAGCCGAAAATCGCATGCACGGGCAAAAGGCGATTCTTGTCAAACTGATGCGTGATGGCACATTTGATTAATCAAACACGCTATGCAACTTAGTGATATTGCTTGGATACTCGACAGGCTCAATGCCTTCGCAATCCTCGACATCTTGTTGGTTGCGCTGGTATTTTTTGGCATCTTGATGTTGGTGCGCGCCACACAAGCTATTCCATTACTGCGTGGCATCTTGGTGCTGGTTGTGTTGAGTTTTTTATTAGGCGGCTTGGCGCAGCTACCTACATTTAGCCTTGTGGCGCGGACAATTGTGCCTGTGCTACTTGTAGCCATTCCTGTCATCTTTCAGCCAGAATTACGCCGCGCACTTGAGCGCCTAGGGCGATTTGGCGATGTAATGGGCACGAGCCGCAACGCACTCGACGAAACTCAATTGCATGCAATCTCAAATGCGGCCCGCAGTCTATCCAACCTGCGATACGGCGCATTGATGGTCGTCGAGGGCAAAACCGGTTTGCAAAATCTGATCGAAACAGGCGTGCAAATCAATGCACATGTATCGAGCGAGTTGCTTGTGTCTATGTTTTATCCAAACACACCATTACATGATGGTGGCGTCATCATCCACGAAAATCAAATCGTAGCAGCTGGTTGTGTGTTGCCACTCACGGGCGCGCATCTGGATGACGTTCGACTTGGACTACGCCATCGCGCAGGTCTCGGCGTCACCGAAGGCACGGATGCAGTCGCCGTTATAGTGTCAGAAGAAACTGGCAGCATTAGCATCGCGCGCGAAGGTTCGCTCATTCGCAACATTCAACATGACGAGCTAGATGAGATGCTCGCCTCGGTTTTACAGCCCAACTCTGCGCGAAACAAATCACTCTTTCCGCGCTTACTACAAATCAAAAAATAAGAGCTGCGCAAACAAAATTGTCTGTGCAGC
>CAZVQE010000095.1:0-3045 GCA_964628875.1 uncultured Anaerolineae bacterium | reverse complement strand
AGCGAGAAATCCCTATAACTGATAACGTAGAGATTCCTCACTCTGTTCGGAATGACTTGCAGCATTTGGATATTTAGCAATCCCTAGATTTGGTCAAAAGTATTAGCGATAGTCGCTATCGTTTGCGTTGATCGCTGCTGGCTTCGCTACAGGCGATGACGATTCCTGCACTCCAATCTGTGCGTCAAAGTCCATCAACATATCGCGCCAACTCTCATCGAGCCCCTCGGTCAATACGCCAAAAATAATGTGTGGTTTGCCATGCACGTCACGCACTGCTAGGTCGTAGCGCACACGTCCACTGCGATCAGACCGATTCAACACCGCGCGATCATCCTGCCACTCAAACGCATAATTGTCATAGGCGCCTTTGTTGGTTTGTACAATCGCGTAATGCCACAGGTCGCGCGCGCTGCGAATGGTGACATTGCGCACAAGCGCATTGTTGCGCATGTCTCGCACTGTGTAATAACGAATGCCTTCGCGCTCTTCGACGCTGGCAATCTCAACACCTGAGTTTGGCAATGTCCCAGATGCCACTTCGATCGGCGGCAAACTCGGCGCAGCGGGTCGTTGCGGCGCCTCTTTTGCCGCGCTTTCTTCGGTTCTGTTTGAGGGTAATTGCTTTTCAGCGGGCACATTCTGCGGAGGCTTATTTGGCTGCGACGGCGCACGATTTTCATCGCGCATAGGTTGTCGTTGCTGCGATGCGCGACTGCGGTCGTGCGAATGGCTCTCCGTGTTTTGTGCATTTTGCGCACGCCGTTGAGGTTGATGCTGGCGCGTATGCTCGACAGGAACGGGAGCAGTTGCAACCGCAACCGACGCTCGTGAGATTGCCACGATCTCATCGCGCGTCGCTGCGCGTGTGCCTTTGTCATCGCGCACAAAAAATTGATTGCCGACGATATACGGCGCATTTGCAGATGCAGCTACATCAATCGAGATGATTTCCGCGCCTTGCACGTTCTCGACTTTGCTGGCGACACTCGCATGTGGGTAAATTTTTTGCGCAATGACATCGCTCAACTCGCGCATAACTTCAACAGCTTTTTTGACGCCAACGGGCTTCTTTTTAATCTTGCCATCCCAACCAATGATGACTTTACCGCCGCCAATATTTGCCATCGCGCATAGATCAGCAAGTATTGCGTCAAATCTATCATTTGCTTTTTTGCCAAACGCAATGTGATATGCGCGCGTCTTCGATTCGCCGCTTTCCGCATCAGCTTGAGTCACATTTGCCACATCGAGCTGATCAAATACAGGACGCACTTTATCCCATCCGTCGCTCTTGAGTAACGCTTTTAATTCATCAAACCCAATCTTTTCGAGTTGCACCTCAGTCACACGATCACCGACGCCAAGCCGTTTTGGATTTTCTTTGCTGATAAATACGCGGTGCGCATCACTGCCCTGCAGCGCGTGCATCCGACGCGGATATTCATTGCGAATCGCTGTAAATAGAGTCGAGCTTGAGCGCTTGCCGCGATCTAGATCGGTAAATTCAATCGCCGCCAAATTTGGGTCTTGTGTAAATGCGATTCGCGTCTGACCGCCGAGGTCTTTGCCGCGCATCGAGACGCCATTGGTTGAGTTTGCATGAGCAGCGATGGCGATGCCGCCCGCTTCATTAATCAAACGATACGCATTGAGCACGTCGCTTGTCGCGCCGGCTTCGGTCAAGCCATCCTCGATCACTTGATTTGGCACACGCAATTGCACCAATACATTTTCGATCTCGCGCAGCGGCTTGTCTTGCGGGAAGACACCTAAGATGTGAAAGCCAAATGTAGCAGTAAATTCAAAGCCCGGCAGTACGACGATCTTCGCCAGTAGCCGGCGAAACTCATTGAGCTTGCCCTGCTCCTCAGGCTTGATGCGTTCTAGTTTTTCGAGCAGTTTCAGGTCTTCGATTTCACGCTGCATTTTGCGATAGCCATTTGCCGTGTTGTGATCGGTAAATGCAATCATGCTCAATCCGCGTTGCTCAGCTTTTTTTAGTATATCGAGATAGCCATATTCGGGCTGCTCATAATCGTGAGACGCGGGCGTGTGCATGTGTAGGTCTATACGATGCCACTTCACATTTGACGGAGTCTCTGCGACCGGAGCCTTTATTGCTTTTGCCTTAGATTGTGGCTTGGCTTTACGTGTTGCGGGTCGTCTTTTCGGTGTTGTTGTATTCTGTTTTTTATCGGCAGTCATTTCAGTCTATACGCCTTTATTTTGTTCGCCATCTATTTAAAGAACGCACTATATTTTTATCAATGCAATTCGTTCTTCACAATGGCTAAATTTTTAATATGCAAAAGATTATACAGTTATGCAGCGCCATTCTCAGCTAACGCTAAAGCAGCATCATCATTGCGCACGTTATTAACCCGCGGCGAGACCGCATAGGCGTGCATTGGCTGTGCGGTAAATGGCTGCATCAGCGCGGTGAGCTCGAGCGGTGATGTGGCTTTGTCGAGCCATGCAGCTTCACTGTCGCGGTCGAGTATGACCGGCATGCGATTGTGAATCGCGCTCATCATTTCGTTTGGCTCGGTGGTGATAATGGCGCACGTCACTAGCCAAGGCGCGTCCGCTTCGCCGCGTGGCTTCCATGCCTCCCACAACCCCGCCATCGCAAATGGTTCGCCAGTGGCTAATGCGATGCGCATCGGCGTTTTTGTCTTCGCGCCCGTCGCCTGCCATTCATAAAAAGCATCCGCCGGAATCAAACACCGCCGCGACTTAAACGCTGCGCGAAACGACGGCTTTTCGCTGAGGGTTTCTGCGCGAGCATTGATCAGTTGCGCGCCAATTGCCATGTCTTTTGACCATGACGGCACCAAGCCCCACCGTGCAAGCTCCATTTTGCGCTCACTCGTCACCATCGGCACGAGTTGCGTCGGCGCGATGTTGTAGCGCGGTGGCATCGCCAGCGCTTCAGGCGTTGGTGTCGCATCAAAACGAATCGCCAACTGATCAGGGTTTATAGCTAAAGCATATCGTCCACACATGTCACTTCACCATATACGCACGATACGTGTCAATCAA
>CAZVQE010000094.1:0-8264 GCA_964628875.1 uncultured Anaerolineae bacterium | reverse complement strand
TGTTTGCGCATCAACCTTATATCGCGACACGACCGTGTTGCCATCGAGATCGGTGTAATCCACATACATCAGCGCGTCCTGCGAAAAACTCGGGCTAAACGTCAATCCAAGCAAGCCTTGTTCGTTGCCCGTGCTATTGATGCGTAGCGAGATGTCGAGCATGGCTTGCGCGCGCAACACACCGCGCTCAATCACACGCACGCACCCAACCTGCTCAAGAGCGATGAGATACGAGCCGTCTGGCGATGCCGTCACCCACAACGGTTTGTCGAGTCCATCCACCAGTTTTTGTAATTGAACCTGCAAGTCGGCGGGCGCTGTCGCGGTTGGAGCAATCTCCGTCTGTGTTGGAATCATCGGCGGTGTCAGAGTGATCGCCTCCGATATCTGGCTTGGTTGCGATGTTGCTGAGGCAATCGGTGTTGGAACAATCGTAGTTTGCACCGTTACAGTTGCAGACGATGCGATATACGCAAACACCACGCAAAAGAGAATACCGATGTGTACGAATGATAATTTCCTCAAATCAACCTCGCGCCTTTCATGACGGCGGCTGCCACCAGTAGCGCGACACTCACGCTCAATTCAAGCCACAACGATGCGCGAAAGCGCGCCGCACGCTCCATTCGCACACGCAAAGATGGCAACACTACAAACTGATGCCACACGCCAAAACCGATCAACACTGCAAACAAAATGATTTTGGTCAGCAACGCGCGCCCAAATTCTGTGGCGAGCAAATCATCCAGCGACGCGACAAATGCGGCTGCCTGAGCAACGCCACTCATCGTCAGCCCCGCCACACAAAACATCGCCAACGATGAAAATCGCCGACACGCAAGGTTAAATTCTGCAGCAAGCGTAGGTTGACGCATGGCGCACGGCAACAACACGCCTGCCAACAGCGCAACGCCGCCCAGCCATGCGCTAGCGAGCGTGAGATGCGCCCAGTCCGCCAACACAGGCGCGACTGGCTCGGGCAAATGGGCGCTGCGGCTAGTCAGGCTTTGTAGCAACAACAGCACGAGCGCCAACAGCGCTTGCGCGCGCGCGTAGCGCCGTTGTATGCAAAATAACAATGCGCCCAGCACAGCGCCATTCACCAAAATCAAGAGCCAATCACCGCGCGCCAACGCAAGCGGCAACACAGTCGCCATGCACGCCATTGCCACCCAATGCAAATAGCGTTGTTGGTCTGAGGCACAGGCATCACGCAAATGGGAGGCGCGCACCGTAGACAACATCCAGCGCGCTGACAACACACCACCAGCCAAAACAATCAACGCGCACAACTGCAACGCTTCGAAGAGCATGACAAGATCGTATCACTTTTGCTGACCCAAAAAATTTACTGGATAATGCCTGCGCGTGGATCAGTCGCCGCGCATTTGCAAAGCATTATGCACGCATCTATCGTCATCGTCCTCATCACAAACGCACTCAAGCGTATCGCTGGCGCAGCTAGCGGCGCGCTCATCGGTCTATATCTCGCCTCGCTCGCCAATCAAGGTCAATCGGTGACAGCGGTATTGGTCGGCACGCTAGGTAGCATCAGCTTTTTTAGCGAGCTATTGCTGGTGCTGCCGCTTGGCATCCTCTCAGATGCAACTGCGCCACGCATCTTGATGGTTGGCGGATCATTGCTCGGCGCGCTGGCGACTCAACTCTTTGGACTCAGTAGTCACATTCCGATTTTCTTTTTGTCGCGCGCCATTGAAGGCGCGGCTGTTGCCGCTAGCACACCTTCGATTTTGGCGCACTTGACAGAGGTCACTGAAAGGGATGCCGTTTTGCGCGGGCGCGTGATGAGTTACTTTGAGCTGACGCTGTTGGTAGGAATTGCGCTCGGCGGCGTGTTAGGCGGCACACTCTTTCGTGAATTTAGCACAACCGCGTTTTCACTTGTGGCCATTGTGTATTTGCTGTGCGCATTTTTATTTTGGCTTGGCACGCGCCTCAAATCAACAAACGCTGAAAAGCGCGGATTTTCGCTAGAGGCATTGCGCGGGCTGCATAGCAACCATCACGCAATCAAGGGGTTTTTGCAGGTCATTCGTGATCCGCGCATCTTGATCCTCGCGCCCGCCTGGATTGCCATCAACGCTATTGCCGGCACATGGCTCGGACCGACGCCGACGTTTTTATTCACGCTTCAAGATACATATGGGCAGCACTTGACCGGCTTATTTGCCGCGCAGCCACAGCGCGTCGGCTATGTGATGTTGATGTATGCCAGCGCATTTGGCATTGGTATCCTGATATGGAGCGCGCTCATGGCGCGATTCACCCGCAAGCAAATCATGAATATCACGCTGGCAAGTCTGCTTATGGACTGCATGTTGCTCGTGATCCTCAATCACTCAAATGATTTTTCGTCTGCGTTGCGTTGGGCGCTCATCGTTGTCATCTTATTGCTACTCATGGTTGCCAGTGGATTTACGCCGACGGCACTCGCGCTATTGGCAGATGCAACACATGGCTTGGAGGCGCGCGGCTCAGCGATGGCGCTCTACACTGTGTTGCTCACAATCGGCAATATCGTCGGCAATTTTTTGGCGGGCGTATTTGCAAATTGGCTCGCATTTGACGGCATCATCAGCAGCACCGTATTGCTCGGGCTAATTGCGCTCGTCGCCATCCGCCGCTTGCATTGAATCACCATTTTGTTTGGCGCGTGACTCGCGCTCCATCTCCATCACAACCTGAGCCACTTCTTCAAACGCCGCGCGTTGTTTGCGATACAGATCACTTTCGCTCATCACGAGCTTACGCGCGACATCGCGCACCTTTTGCCCTTGCAGCACTTTTAGCTCAAGGATGTTGTAGAGCATCCACTCAGTCGCGGTCATACTGCGCGCACCGTCAGGTTTGAGCCGATCTATTGCCTCATTCAACACGCTCTGCAGCGCGCGCGTAGCGTTGCCCTTATTTTCTTTCATCGCTTCGGCGACCACTTGCAGATTCATCAGTGGTGAGTCGGCGAGTTTCGGGCCGCCCCAATATTGGCTGAGCGCCTCACGCACAACATGCGTAAAGTCGTCGTAGCCCTGAGGCGCAATCTCAAAGTCAGACAGTGTCGGAGCGGCAGGGTTGCGCGTGCCTGACAATCGGCGAGTCATTTCACTCGCCTCAGGCACGATACGCTCGAGCGCTTCAAATGCACGTCGCTGCTTGACACTGTCCTCAAGCGCGCGCGAGGATTGTGTCACCAGTAGCTCGATGCCATTGCGTTCTTCATCAGTAAGGTCAGGCTCAGCGCCGCGCGCGATCAAGCCAATCACACCAAGTAGCAATTTCCCATTTTCGCTGGCATGCAATGGAATCAGCCAATAGTTGTTCCAACGGATAAAGTCTGTGAATGCAGGGGCATCCACGCTAGGTTGCGCGCGAATGACCGCGCTGCGCACGGCTTCGGGCTGCTCCAGATTTACATCGCCTATCGTCACCAACAGCGGCGCCGCGTCGCGCGACTCACCAATCTGCATGACAAACGCGGTGCGCGCGCGTAGCAGGTCGCACAACGCGGCGAGGATGTTTTCGAGGAATTGCCGCAGATCGGAGGTCGTCATCAAGCGGTCGCTAAAGCTCTGAAGGCGCGAGACTTCCTCAGCGTCGTCTGATGCGATGAGCCGATCTAGCGTCGGCTGCAATGTGACAACAAATAATTGCGCAAGCAAAACTGTCGCCGAAGCGGCAATTAACCCGATATATGCACTCGGCACGCCGAGCAAACGCTCGACGCGATCGCTCAATACAAACGCAGTAATCACCAGCGCCGCCAACAACGGGCCTCGAATCAGATACTTGATCATGCGCCGTTTGATGACGCGGTCAGGTGCGCCCGCGCCAAAGTAGGCGATGGTGTATCCGATAAATGTCGTCGCTGCGCCGACGCCCATATTGACCAACAAAATCATCAACCATGGAATGATCTCGGGCAATGCCTGAGGCCAACCGCTCGGCAACAAATACGGGAAGATCGAGAGTATCGGCGCTGGAAAAGCCATTGCAAAGTAGGTCATGCGCCGCTTTGTGGTCGCGGTTAGCGCGCGACGCCGCGCTTCGATGACATTAAAGATGGCCCATAGAGCGCTGCCAAAGTAATACAACGTAAACGGAATAAACAAAATGCCCGGCGTAAGATGCGGCAAATCGTCCTGTGTCATGCCAGACGTAGCCACCAAGCTAGTTAACAGCACCAACAACAGCACGACGCCGCCCATGCCATATGCCGCGTAGGTAGCAAATCTGCGCGTTGGTGATATATCGCCCGTCGCACGCAATAGATCGTCTGACAGATCAAGCGCTGCGGCTGGGATAAACGCAATGCCGATCCACTGGGCACGCAACCATATATCGGGTGACTGTAAGGCAATCTGCGCCAACAAATCCGCCAAAAACGTGCTGATCAAGCACAGTAGCAATCTGATAAACCCGCGCGCGATCATGCTCCGACGGTTGTAGAGCGCAATATAGATCACCAGCGCAAACGCCGTAATCAACACGCCCGTCGTCATAATGCGATTGAGCAATTTGACGACGTTTAAGATAAGCAAAAATGCTTCGCTCATAAGACTGGATTCAGCCTCTAGCGTACACGCATCGAAAAGAACACTCCGATATCTTGCGTGTTGTAATAATTATCAGCGTAGCCTGAAAAGTGAAGACCTAAATCTTGGCACGCCAAGATGGCCGGCGCGTTTTTAGTTTGCACGTCAATCCAGAGTATGGGCAGACGTGACTCGCGACATTGCTTCATTGCTTCGACGACGAGGCGACTAAAGATTTTTTTGCGGCGATAGTCTGGCGCAATCGCCGCGCTGGTGATCCATGCGCAGTTGCGCGAGGCAAATTTTTTGAGCGCGAGGTAACCAATGACGCTACTCGGATCATCATCGGTGCGCACCACCCACAAATAGTCGCATTCATACAACACGCGCCTCAATGAATCTCGATCATGCGGGTATGCCATACGCATCGGGCGCGGCAACCCTGTCGCGTGAAAGTTTGCACTCAATTCTTCGAGGCGATCACTCATCGTCATCTGCCACACACGGTCAGTCATGTAGCTGTGATCCAGCGCCACGATGCGCTCAATGTCCGCCAATTCACCTAAACAAATTTTCATATCACTCTTTGCATCACGATGAGCGCAGCTTTAACACGGTCTGACACATCGCCGAAATGCTACCGTCTGATTTTACGATGACCAGTCGAAGCGGATAGTCACCATCCGGAAATGCCGCGCTACCAAATAAAAAATCTACGAGTGAGTTGTCGGTCACACTTCGATTGTCCTGCGTCAGCGGCGACCACGACAATTGACTCGGCAACAGCGTCTCAATCTTGAAGTAGCCGCCCGACTCCACAATCGCTGTGCCGCGCACGTTATAGCCGCGCGTCGCCTTGTTTGTAGCAGTAATCGCGCTGATCTGCGCGGCCGGGCTGGCGCAGTTATTTGCAGGCACAGCCGACGCCTGCGTTAGCACTGGCAGCGGTGTCAGCGTCGGCGCGAGCGTGGCGGTATTGGTCGGGCGAATCGCGCTCGTACCTGCAGACGTAGCCGCAACTACTGCTGTGCGCGTAGCAGTTGCGGCGGATATCGGCGCAATAGATGGTGCGGGCGTGTTTGTGCCTGCTCCGACGATAGACACACGCGGCGTCACTGCACCGCTTGTAGTGGGAATTGCGCTTGAGCGCGCAGTGGCTTGGGCGAGCGGCGTGCCAAATGCGGCGGGCGTGCCGGCTGCGGCGCTATCCACAGCGGCTTGCGGCGCGAGTCCGCTAAGGAGCATAACGCCAAGCGCAATCAACAGCGTGACCGCCGCACGAATCAACGAACCCGTCATGCGCGCATTTGCAGCGCTACGCTCAAGCCGAAAAACGGAGCGCTGCAGGTCACGCAGCCCCGAGAGCGCCATTAACAAAAAATACGCCGCGCCGATGCCACACAACGCATAAAGCACCCAGCGAAACCGCGCAATCAGCACGAGCAAAACTTCCATTTATAGGTTCTCTTGGACTATTGCAAACTTGTCACTTGATAAAAAGTAGCTCTGTCATTTCGAGCGGTGCGCTGTGTGCGCCGGCGAGAAATCTGCCGACAAATTTTTATCCCACAGTTGCACTCGCGTCAGATTTCTCCTCGCTCCGCTCGTCGAAATGACAGATGAACTTTTCATGCTTGACTTTTGCGTGTAGGTCACAAACTCGTCACCACATCCTGCACAATCGCCGTCAGCTTTGGACCCATCTTGGGCGCGGCTTCCATCACCTCTTCGTGCGTGGGTGGCGCGCCCTCATCGGCGCTGAGACGAGCGACGTTAGTGATGCCGCTAAATCCAAGCACGCGCATACTCATGTGCCGAGCGGCGACAACCTCATTGACCGTAGACATGCCGACCGCATCCGCGCCGATCGTGCGCAAAAATCTCACCTCAGCCGGTGTCTCAAAAAATGGACCCGCGAGACCGACATATACACCTTCGCGCAAGGTGATGCCACGCGCACGCGCAGAGGCTCGCGCGCGCTCACGCAGCTCAGCGTCATACGCCGTCGTCATCGCCGGAAATCGAGGTCCCAGCGCATCATCATTGGGTCCGATCAGCGGATTGTTGCCCGCCATGCCGATAAAGTTGATGTGATCGTTGATGAGCATGACATCCGCCACCTCAAAGCTGCGATGAATGCCGCCAGCCGCGTTTGTGATGATGAGCGTATCGGCGCCCATCGCGCGCGCCACACGGATCGGCAACACGACCTGTGACATCGGATGCCCTTCATAAAAATGCACGCGCCCTTGCATCATGGCAACATGTTTGCCACAAAACTCGCCAATGACATACTGCCCGCTGTGACCCGCGACAGTCGAGCGCGCAAAGCCCGGGATGTCGGCGTATGACACGCGCACTGGGTTCTTGACTTGGTCGGCGAGTGAGCCGAGTCCGCTGCCTAGCACGATCAGCGCGCGCCACGGCTCGGTAGTGACTTTGCGAATGGCATCCGCCGCGCGCTGCATCTCTTGCGACGGCGTGAGGTTTGTAGAGTTCATTGAGTAGATTGTAATGTTGATCGAGTAATCCGAGTGCTCGGAGCAATCGGATTACTGACAAATTACGCCAAAACTTGTAAGGCGCGATCAATGCGCGCGAGCACCGTCTCGCGTCCGAGCGCCGCCAGCGTGCCAAACAACGGTGGCGTGACGGTCTTGCCGCTGATGGCGTTGCGCACGATGCCAAACACTTGATTGCGCTTGAGTTGTAGCTGCTCGCATACGCCATTCAACACGCGCTCAATCTCGGTCTCATCATCAAAGTGTGCGACAGCGGCAAGCGCATCACGCGACATCTGCAACGCGCGATGCGAGGTCGGCGCGTCGAGCTTTTGACCGATGAGCATCTCACGCGGTGGTGCGGGGATGTCATTAAAACAAAAATCAATAAACGCCGTCGCCTCGGTCAGCTTCTTGATGCGTTCTTGGATCAACGGCGTGAGCCGCTGCAACAACGCCAGCTTTGCGTCGCTGTCAATCACGATTCCGTCTTTGGCGAGATACGGCACGAGCCGATTCGCCAGATCAGCCTGCGTCAGCCGACGTATGTGCATGCCGTTGAGCCAATCCAACTTTGGATAGCTAAAGATCGCAGGCGACGAGCCGACGTGATCGAGGTCAAATTTGGCAATCAGCTCGTCCTTTGTAAATACATTTTGCTCATCGCCGCCACCCGGCGCCCACCCGAGCAACGCCATAAAGTTCATCACCGCCTCAGGCAGGTAGCCCGCGTCACGAAACTCCAACATATCGGGCGCACCACGTCGCTTGCTTAGTTTTTTGCCGTCGTCGCCGTTGACATTGGGCACATGCGCAAAGTGTGGCATCGCCCAACCACTAACCTGAAACAGATGCACGTGAATCGGCAAGCTCGGAATCCACTCGGTGCTGCGCACGATGTGCGTGACGCCCATCGCGTGATCGTCATACATGGCTGCCAGATGATAGGTCGGGTAGCCATCGCTTTTCATGATGACCGGATCACCGATATTGGCGTATTCAAATGTGAGCGTGCCCATGACAAGGTCTTGCACAATGGCTTGTCCGTCGGTTGGCAATCGCAGGCGCACGACGTGTTTTTCGTCGGCGCGTACGTCGGTGCGCAAGCGATTCGCCTCACGAAACATGAACGTGCGTCCGGCGACAATCGCGGCGTTGCGCATGGCATCTAGCTCCTCAGCGGTTTCATTGCAACGATAGGCAAAGCCCTGCT